>JARGFU010000018.1 GCA_029210625.1 Deltaproteobacteria bacterium
CAAGAACCTCAAGGACTTCTCCGAGAACAACGACTCGACCACCTGATCGATTCGTCTCGTCTGATTTCGAGCGGCTCCCCGGGCGACCGGGGGGCCGTTTTCACTTTAAGCTGCGAGCTTCGAGCTGCGAGTTCTGGGGCTGAAAGCTGAAAGCTGAAAGCTGACAGCTGATAGCTATGAGCTCCCGGGTCGAAGAAGCACCGAGGTGCGAATCAGCAACGCCCGAGCTCGCAGCCCGATCACGGCAGCTCGACCGGGGCGCAGGTGCTCACGCCCGCCCCGACGATCAGGTAGGGCACGTCCTGCAGGAGCGGCGTGACCTGCCCGGCCTGGGTCGAGTCGAGGAGCAGCACCTGGGTGTTCAGGCCGAAGCCGTCGTCGGTGGTGACGAAGATGTAGAAGCGGCCGCCCCAGTGGGCGAAGGCCCAGGCCATCACGTCGCCGGAGAGGTTGGGCAGGGCCCAGCTCTGGCCGTTCACGCCGGTGCCGGTCCCGATCTCCGCCACGTAGGTGCTGGTGGTGCCCGGGAAGTAGCCGTAGAGCTCGGCGCTGCCGGTGCCGGTCAGCTCGGGGCCGTACTCGCCCGCGGCGAAGGGGCCGACGGTGCGGGCCTGGAGGGTCGCCGGATCGATCGCCCCGATGGTGCCGGTGCCCGAGCCGTCCGCCGCGCCGCCGGCGACGAAGAGGGTCTCGTCCGGGGAGCCCGGCGCGTCGGCGACGAAGCCCATGCCGAAGAGCTCGTAGCCCCCCGTCCCCGGGACCCAGGCCTTCCGGGTGCAAGCAGAGGGGTCGGCGGTGTCCACCGCGAAGATCTCGCCGCTGGTGTAGAGCACCCAGGCCTGGCCCTCGCGATCCACCGACATGGAGAAGGGCTGGCCGGCCCCGCTGCCCCACGCCGGCAGGGAGGCGGCGGCGTTGCAGGTGAGGGTGCCGAGGAGCTGGAAGGTGTTCGCGCCGCCCGCGGGATCGAAGGAGAGCAGCTCGTTCGCGTCGTCGACCACATAGATCAGCCCGGAGCCGGCCGCGCAGCCGTTGGAGACGCACTGCCCGTTCTGGCACTCGGCGATGCCGCAGGCCTCGGTGAGGGCGCCGATGCTCCCGTCGGCGTTGCAGGCGTGGACGTCGCCGCCGGAGCAGACGCCGCTCCCGGCGGGGTTGCAGTCGACGCAGCCCAGGTCCGGGAGGCAGCGCTGGGGGGCGCCGCAGGTCTCCTGATCGACGAAGACGCCGTCCTGGCAGACATGGAAGTCGTAGGCCACGCAGCGGGTCTCGCCCGCGCTGCAGTTGGTGGCGCCGCCGTCACTCGTCCCGCCGCCGTCGCCGCCCGTCCCACCGTCGGAGCCGTCCCCTCCTCCCCCGCCGGAGGGGCAGGCGGTGAGGAGCGTGGCGAGGGCGAGCAGGGCGAGCTTCTTCATGGGGTCCTCCAGCGCAGAGCGGGGACCCTAGCATCGGCTGCGAGCTGCGAGCTACGAGCTGCGAGCTGCGAGCTGCGAGCTGCGAGCAACAAGGTCTCCAGCCGCAGACCCGCGAGGCAACGAGCTCGTAGCTCATGGCTCGTAGCTCACAGCCCGATCACCCCTCCCATCGCGGCACGATCGCCAGCGTGCTCGAGGCACTACCGGCCATCGCCGGAACCGCGGTGCTCGAGTGCTGGCCCCCCATCCAGCGCCAGGGGTCCTCGATGCGCACCGGCTTCCCGTCGCGGGTGAGGAGGAAGGCGACGTCGTAGCAGCCGCGCCCGTCGAGCTCGAGGGTGCGGAAGGCCGCCGCGGCGAGGATCGGCCCGTCGCCGGGGGGCCGCACGTGGATCCGCCGCTGCCGGCGGCCCTCGGCCTCGAGGGTGTAGTAGCCGGTGAGGGGGATCAGCCCGCGCCGCCAGCCCCTCGCCCGGGGGCTGTGGAGGAAGCGCTGGAGGGAGGCGGTGAAGCGCCCCGCCCCCGGTCGTCCCAGGAGCATGGTGGTGACGAAGGGATCGCCCGAGATGCAGTAGGCCAGCTGGCCGGTGGAGATCACCGCCCGCGGCTCGAGCCGGACCCGGGCGCGGAGCTCGGGGAGGAGCTGCTGGAGGGTGGGGAGGGTGAGGGATTGGGAGATCGCGTCCATGCAACCAACTTAGATCCGCCCCCTGACACTCCGGCTGCGGGGTCGGGCCGGGGGAAAAGCCGTGCACGAGCACGTGCACGTACACGTGCACGGGTTCTCCCCGGAGCCGGGGTCGGTCCTGGGGTACGATGGCCCCATGCGCTGGGGACTCTGGCTTCTCCCGATCCTGCTCCTCCTACCGGCAACCGCCCGACCGGATGAACCTCCCCCCTCCCCCCTCCAAAATCACCACCAGAAGATCCTCGCCTTCGCCCTCGAGGCCGACGGCGTGGATCCGGTGCTGGCCAGGAACCTCACCCGCCTCTTCACCTTCAGCCTCCGCCAGACCCTCCCCGACCGGGAGGTGGTGGGGCAGTGGGAGGTCCGCGACCTGCTGGCCCTCGAGGGGCAGAAGCAGCTGCTGGGCTGCGAGGAGGAGGGGGGCTGCCTGGCGGACATCGCCGGCTCCCTCGGCGCCCAGGTCCTGGCCACCGGCGCCATCGGGCGGATCGGCAACCGCTACCTGGTCGATCTGCGGCTGATCGACGTGGCCGAGGCGAAGATCCTCCGCCAGGTCTCCGAGCAGGTGCTCGGCGACGAGGAGATGGCGGCCGAGGCGGTGAGCCAGCTCGCCGCGAACCTCGCCGATCCCTCCCGCCCCGTCGGTCAGGGCCTCCTGCAGGTCCAGGGGCGGGGCGAGGTCAGCCTCGACGGCGAGCCCGTCGGCGCAGCCCCCCTCCAGCGCCTGGCGGTGAGCTCGGGCCACCACACCCTCCTCTGGCAGCCGAAGGACTCCCCCCGCCCCACCGGCGAGCGGCAGCTGCGGGTCGACCCCTACACCCTGGTCGAGGTCCTCCCCGAGCCACGGCAGGTGGAGTGGGACCTCAAGGCGATCTACGCCAGCGATGGCATCGGCACCTCGCCCGGCGTGCAGCTCAACCGGAAGGTCGACGGCGCCACCACCAACACCGACACCCAGACCTCGGTGGTCTACCGCTCGCGCATCGGCTGGATGTTCCCGATGGGGGTGGGCCTCCACATCAGCCACCAGCTGGAGGCGGGCTCGGTCGCCATGGACCTCTGGTCCCTCGGCGTGGGCTACCGCTTCGGCGGCAAGCTCCGCTTCCACCAGGCCCTCGATCTCGCCACCGGGACGGTCTACCACCTCGAGGGGCTGCTGGGCGCGAGCTCCTCCGACGACAGCGCTCCGGCCAACGGCGTCATCTCCACCTCGGAGGTGACCTACACCCTCGACCGCTACCTCGAGCTGGGCCTCTCGCTGGGCATCACCTGGGGCGCCGTCGATCTGGGCAACGACAACCGCCTGGCCATCACCTCGGGGAGCCTGATCCTCATGGCCGGCCTCCCCCCCTGGACCCCGAAGGGGCCGCCCCAGCAGAACTTCTACGAGAGCCCCTGGTTCTGGACCGCGGCGGGGGCCGGCCTGACCGGCTTCATCCTCTCGGGGCTGCTGCTCAACCCCCTGCGCGGGCTGACCACCACCGAGCCCTGACGCGGGGCGAGGAAGGGGGAGGCGATCCGCTGCGGATCTTTTCTGCTCGATGCGGTAGATGCAGGCCATGCCTTCCTTCGACATCGTCAGCAAGGTGGACCGGCAGGAGCTCGACAACGCCCTGAACCAGGCCCGCAAGGAGATCTCCCAGCGCTACGACTTCAAGGGCACCGATGCCGCCATCGAGTCCTCGGAGAAGGGCCTCATCCTCAAGGCCAACTCCGAGGGCCGGGTCGACGCCATCTGGGAGGTCCTCCTGGGCCGCCTGGTGCGGCGGGGCCTGGCCCCCGAGGCCTTCACCCGCGGCAAGCACGAGGCCGTCGGCACCCGGGGCGCTCGCCAGACGATCTCGATCCAGGAGGGCATCCCCGAGGACGCCGCCAAGAAGATCACCAAGCTGATCAAGGGCTCGAAGCTGAAGGTCCAGGCCGCCATCCAGGGCGACGTGGTCCGCATCACCGGCAAGAAGCGCGACGACCTGCAGGCCGCGATGCAGCTCCTCAAGGGCGAGCAGCTCGAGATCGCGATGCAGTTCGTGAACTTCCGCGACTGAGCCTGGCCCCGGCCTACGGGGCGTAGGTGTAGGTCAACGCCGCCAACGCATCGATGGCCGGCACCTCGACCTCCTCGCCCACCGCCGGGAGCTCGAAGGGGACGTAGCCGTCGGCGCTCCACACGACCCACACCCGGTCGGCCTGCTCGAGGGCGTCGTCGAAGGTCGCGCGAACGGCGGTCGGGAGGCCCCTCTCGTCGACCGCCTCCATGACGAGCCGGACCCCCTCGATCGAGAAGGGCTCCCCCGCCCGGAAGGGCCGATCCGGATCCAGCATCACCGTCTCGTAGCCCGAGTCGAAGAAGGCCCCCTCGGTGGTGAGCCGGAGGGTCCGCTCGTCGACCCGGCTGACCACCAGCGCGCTCATCCCCGTACTCAGGGTGATGATCCGCTCCGGGGGAGACAGGCCGAGCCCCTCGCGGACCATCCCGGCGTGGGTCGTCCAGAAGAAGTCGAGGCCGTGCAGGATGACGAGGGTCCGGCCGCGAAGCTCCCCGACCCGATCGAGCGAGCGGAAGGCGCTGGTGATCGGCGCCTGGATCTCGTGGGGCTGGTAGGTGCGGAAGGGCTTCGCGAGGGGCGAGAGGACGAGGTGGAAGAGGACCAGCGAGCCGATGAGCAGGCGCGACCTCCGGCGAGCCCAGAACGCCTCGAGGCCCGGCGCCGGGTGGCGGGCGATCAGCTGGGCGATGAGCCCCATCCCGCCGAGGGTCGCCGCGATCAGGTTGCGGTCGGAGGCCTGCGCGGCGCAGGCGGGCAGCAGACTCAAGACCGTGGCGGTGGCCCAGAAGGCGGCGAGGCGGTCGGTCTTCAGGAGCCGCCAGAGGATCGCCACGAAGAGCAGGACGCCGCCCCCGACGATCAGCGTCAGGATCGGCAGGGCCTGGGGGGGCACATAGGCGAAGAAGTCCGACTGCACCGGCGTGAGCAGGCCCTGCAGCAGCCGGGGGAGGCGCTCGGCGGCGGACGCGAGGTAGCGCAGGGGATCCCGCACCGGATCCACGTAGTAGCCCGAGCGGCCCGCGCCGTAGCCGAGGAGATCGTAGGCGACCCGCCACAGCACGCAGACCAGCGCGGCAGGCGCGAGGGTGGCGAGGCGGCGAGTCCATCGGCCGCGCTCGAGGAAGAGCGCGTAGGAGAAGAGGTAGGCGGTGATCGCCAGGGCGGTCTCGCCGGCCAGCAGGCCGAGGGCGAGGGCGAGGGGGGCCAGCCAGGCGCCCGGCCGCCAGCCCTCCCGCCGCCACCGGAGGTGGGCGAGGAGCGCGAGGAGGGCGAAGACCAGGGAGACCAGGGCCTGCCGGTTGGCGATCCAGCCCACCGTGAAGCCGTGGGTGTCGTCGATGGCGTAGAGGAGCGCGGCGAGGGCGGCCAGCTCGGGGGTCGGCATCACCTTCCGGTAGAGGAGGCCGGCCAGCAGGACCAGCGCCGCGTACCAGAGGAGCGAGTGGGCGTGGGCGATCGCCGGGCTGTCGCGCCAGAGGGCGTGGTCGAGGGCGAGGGTGAGCGAGGAGAGGGGCCGCATCAGCCGGGCGTCGAAGCCGTGGGTGGCGTGCCAGGGCAGCCGGCCGGCGTCGCAGGCGACCTGCCGGTGCTCGGCCGCGGGTGGGATGCGGTAGAGGTCGAGGGGGCTGCGCGCCAGGTCGGGGGGCGCGTCCTCGGCCTGCATGGCGAGGTGGAGGAAGTCGTCGAGGACCCGGCCGCCGCCGAGGGCCGGCAGCGAGAGCACCACCGCGAGGGCGACCGCCCACGCCAGGCTGACCCGGCGAACCACGCCAGCGACGAGTCTGGTGGAGAGCGACATCACTCCTCCCGGCAGGAAGTGAAGACCAGCGAGACGTCAGTCTACCGCGGACCGGCTGGCGCTTGGGGGCGCGCGGGGAGCGGGGCCGGGCGCGTGCTCGGGGACCGACTCAGAACGCGTTGGCCGGGCCCAGGTAGAGGGGCGGCCCGCGGAACGCGGCGTCGAGGAGGTCGGCGGCCTTCTCGCTGCCCTTGCTTCCTTCGATGAGGCCCATCGCCAGCAGGCGGCGGGCGGCGCCCTGGCCGGCGTGGATCTGCGCCAGGCAATCGATGGAGAGGTGCAGGCGCTCCTTCACCCGGCGGCCGCGCGCGAGGCGCGCTCCCTCGGGACCGAAGGTGAGGTCGAAGTCGCCGCACTGATCCTCGAAAACCGGATCCTCGATGCGCAGCCCCACCCTCCCCCGCACGCCGTTGAGGGCCGGCGCGGGGTGCTCGGCCAGGGCGTCGGCGAGGCGGACCAGGCGCAGCATGGCGCCCCCGCCCACGAAGCCGGCGGGGCTCATCGGCCCGAGGCCGGCGGGCTGCCCGACGATCCCGCGGTGGCGCGAGACCAGGAGGGCGTCCCCCGGGGGGAGGACCAGCTCGACGGCGGTGTACTGCTCACCGAGGGCCTCGAGGGCGCCCAGGAGGCCGCGGTGGGCGGCGGGGCGCTCGGCGCGCAGCTCGACCACCCGGCAGAGCTGATGCGGGAAGGAGGGCTGGTCGGGCACCTCGAAGAGGAGGTAGCCGTCGACCTTCCCGGTGCCCGGATCCACGTGGACCAGCTGCTCGGGAGCCCGCGAGAGCACCCTCATCTTCCACCACCAGGCCGTGCGCTTCAGCTGCCCGGTGGTGCCCGCCCGCTTGCGCTCGTAGAGGGCGCGAATCGCCGGCAGGTCCCGGGCGGTCGCCCGGCGGACGTTCGTGCGCTCGGGCGAGGCGGGCAGCTGGCCAGGCGCGACCCGCAGGTGATCGCCGGCCTCGACCTCGCCGTAGCCGAACTTCCGGTAGAAGGACTCGCGGAAGGCGTAGAGCATCGAGAGCGCCACCTTCCGCCGCCGGATGTGGTGGAGGACGTCGTGCATCAGGGCCTCGGCCACCCCCCGGCGCCGGAACTCGGGCAGCACCACCACCGCGGCGATCCCGGCGAGGGGCCGATCCGCACCGCAGAGGCTCATCTGCAGGCGCAGGGCCGTGGCGTGGCCGGCGATCGTTCCCCCGATCGTCGCCACCCGGGTGTCGGCGAGGCGCCGGTGGGGGTGCTCCTCGTAGTAGCGCTCCCAGCGCGCCTGCTCCCCCAGCTGGAAGCTCCCCCGGGCGACGCGGGCCAGGGCCTTCTTCTCGTTCTTGCGCGAGGCGCGCAGCTTCGGGGCCGTCGAGGAGGAGCTCGCCATGGCCCGTGCATAGCATGCCGCGTGGTACCCTGGAGCCTCCATGCCCCCCCGTCTCCGGAGCCTGCTGAAGGCGTTCAGTCTCGTCCTCCTCCTGCTGCCGGGGGCGGCCCGGGCCTGGACGCCCTTCGCGACCTGCGGTGCCACCGACAGCCACTGGAGCACCCTCCCGGTGTCCTACCGGATCCACCAGGCGGGCTCGGCCGACCTCCCCTTCGCCACCGCCGAGGCCCGCATCGCCGACGCCTGGGCCGAGTGGGCGCGGCCCTGCTGCAGCGACTGGTCGGTGAGCTACGGCGGGACCACCACCGTGCGGGCCAACGACTCGTCTCCCCTCCACGTCCTCTCCTGGGAGGAGAACAGCTGGCCCAGCTCGCTGGGCAACGTGAACTCCACCATCGGCGTGGCGATGATGGTCTACGGGATGGGCTGCGAGTTCTCGGGCGGGGACATCCTCTTCAACGGCGTGGGCTTCATCTGGACCGACGGCAGCCCCGGCCTGGGCGGCCGCGTCGATCTCCAGAGCATCGCCACCCACGAGGGCGGCCACTTCCTGGGGCTGGGCCACACCAACGTGTCGGCGGCCACGATGTACCCGGTCTACGACAACGGGATCGCCCAGCGCAGCCTGGACGCCGACGACGAGGCCGGGGTCTGCAGCCTCTACAACCGCAGCTGCGGTGAGATCGCGTGCGAGAACGGCGTAGACGACGACGGCGACGGCGCCACCGACTGCGTGGACTCCGACTGCAACGGCCGGGCCTGCGACGGCCTCGGGCGCACCTGCAGCGGCGGCGCCTGCGTCTGCCCGGGCGGCGGCACGGAGGCCGCCTGTACCGACGGCCTCGACGAGGACTGCGACGGGCTGACCGACTGCGCCGACGCCAACTGCGACGGCGCCTCCTGCGGCAGCGGCGCCCTCTGCCAGGGCGGCGTCTGCAACTGCCCGGGCGGCGAGACGAGCGAGAGCTCCTGCGGCGACGGCGCCGACAACGACTGCGACGGCTTCACCGACTGCCTGGACAACGACTGCACCGGGGTGACCTGCGCCGCGAACGGGAGGTGGTGCTCGGGCGGCGCCTGCGTCTGCTCCTGGGGCGAGACCGCCGAGTCGAACTGCGTCGATACGGTGGACACGGACTGCGACGGCTTCACGGACTGCGCCGACAGCGACTGCGCGGGCGTGAGCTGCGGAGGCGGGGGCGCCACCTGCACCGGCGGGGTCTGCGACTGCCCCGGAGGCGAGGCCACCGAGACGACCTGCGGCGACGGGCAGGACAACGACTGCGACGGCTGGCCCGACTGCCAGGACAACGACTGCCTCGGCGTGACCTGCGGCCCCTTCGGGGTCTGGTGCTCGGGGGGCGCCTGCGTCTGCTCCTGGGGCGAGACCAGCGAGTCCTCCTGCGGCGACGGCATCGACTCGGACTGTGACGGCGCCACCGACTGCCAGGACACCGACTGCGCCGAGGGCGCGGTCTGCGGGGCCAACGGCCGGGTCTGCGCCGGCGGCGCCTGCGTCTGTCCGGGGGGCGCCTCGCCCGAGATCGACTGCGGCAACGGCGTCGACGACGACTGCGACGGCGCCCGGGACTGCCTCGATGCGGACTGCGGCGGTGAGACCTGCGGCGCCAACGGCCGCTGGTGCTCGGGCGGCAGCTGCGCCTGCCCCTGGGGCGAGAGCTTCGAGTCGAGCTGCAGCGACGGCATCGACTCGGACTGCGATGGCTACACCGACTGCGACGACACGAACTGCAGCGGCCAGGCCTGCGCGGCCAACGGCTGGATCTGCTCGAGCGGCCTCTGCGTCTGCCCGGGCGGGCAGAGCAACGAGACCTCCTGCACCGGCGGCGGCGACGAGGACTGCGACGGGCTCGTCGACTGCGCCGATCCCGACTGCGACGCCCTCGGCTGCGGCGACGAGGGGCAGGTCTGCAGCGGGGGCGCCTGCACCTGCAGCGGCGGGGAGGCCAGCGAGGTGTCCTGCTTTGACGGCAGCGACAACGACTGCGACGGCGCCACCGACTGCGTGGACGGCGACTGCCTGGGCCAGGCCTGCGGCGCCAACGGGCGGGTCTGCAGCGGCGTCTCCTGCGTCTGCCCCGGGGGCGAGCCCACCGAGGCGAGCTGCGACGACTCGGCCGACAACGACTGCGACGGCCTCGTCGACTGCGCCGATCCCCACTGCGACCTCGGCGCCTGCGGCGCGAACGGCCGGGTCTGCCTCGGCGGCGCCTGCGCCTGCCCCGGGGGCCAGGCCAGCGAGACCTCCTGCGGAGACGGCAGCGACAACGACTGCGACGGCGCCGTCGACTGCGCCGACCCCGACTGCCAGGCGGCCGCCTGCGGGCCCAACGGCCGGGTCTGCGCCGCCGGCGTCTGCGGCTGCCCGGGCGGCGAGGCCCAGGAGCAGAGCTGCGACAACGGCCTGGACGACGACTGCGACGGCGCCACCGACTGCGCCGACCCCGACTGCAACACCGACCCCTGCGGCGCGAACGGCCGCCTCTGCGCCGGCCTCACCTGCGTCTGCCCCGGGGGCGAGGCCAGCGAGGTGAGCTGCTCCGGCGGCCTCGACGAGGACTGCGACGGGCTCGTCGACTGCGCCGACCCCGACTGCACGGCGGCGACCTGCGGACCCAACGGCCGCACCTGCAGCGCCGGCGTCTGCAGCTGCCCCGCCGGCGAGCCCAGCGAGAGCTCCTGCGTCAACGCGGTGGACGACGACTGCGACGGCTTCACCGACTGCGCCGACTCCGAGTGCGGCGGCCTCGCCTGCGGGGCCAACGGCCTGACCTGCAGCGGCGGCGCCTGCGTCTGCCCCGGCGGCGAGGCCAACGAGACCGACTGCGGGGACGGCGTCGACTCCGACTGCGACGGCCTCACCGACTGCGCCGATCCCGGCTGCGGCGGCGTGGTCTGCGGCACCAACGGCCGGGTCTGCTCGGGCGGCGCCTGCGGCTGCCCCGGCGGTGAGGCCACCGAGACCTCCTGCGGCGACGCCCAGGACAACGACTGCGACGGCGCCATCGACTGCCTCGACGCCGACTGCGGCGGCGCCGCCTGCGGGGCCAACGGCCGCACCTGCAGCGGCTCGCTCTGCCTCTGCCCCGGCGGCGAGGCCAGCGAGAGCAGCTGCAGCGACGGCGCCGACAACGACTGCGACGGCGCCACCGACTGCCTCGACAGCGACTGCACCGGCGCCGTCTGCGGGGCGAACGACCTGGCCTGCGTGGGCGGGGCCTGCGTCTGCCGCTGGGGCGAGGCCAGCGAGAGCGACTGCGGCGACGGCATCGACTCCGACTGCGACGGCGCCACCGACTGCGCCGACCTCGCCGCCTGCGGCGGCCAGAGCTGCGGCGACCACGGCCGCCTCTGCTCGGGCGGCAGCTGCGTCTGCCCCGGGGGGGAGGCCACCGAGGTCACCTGCACCGGCGGCGGCGACGAGGACTGCGACGGCCTGGTCGACTGCTGGGATCCCGACTGCGTCGGCACCTCGTGCGGACCCAACGGCCGGGAGTGCGTGGTGGGCGGCTGCGTCTGCGCCGGCGGCGAGGCCGCCGAGGCCACCTGCGGGGACGGCACCGACAACGACTGTGACGGCCTCACCGACTGCGCCGACTCGAACTGCATGGGGGACCCCTGCGGCCCGAACGGGATGGAGTGCCTCTCGGGCACCTGCAGCTGCCGCTGGGGAGAGACCGTCGAGAGCGACTGCGCCGACGGCATCGACTCCGACTGCGACGGCGCCACCGACTGCGACGACAGCGACTGCGGCGGACAGGTCTGCGGCGCGGGCGGCCGGGTCTGCAGCGGCGCCACCTGCGTCTGCCCGGGTGGGCAGAGCGCGGAGACCACCTGCACCGGCGGCGGCGACGAGGACTGCGACGGGGCCATCGACTGCGCCGACAGCGACTGCGCCGGCGCCGCCTGCGGCGTGAACGGCCGCCAGTGCATCGGGACCACCTGCCAGTGCCCGGGTCAGGAGGCCAGCGAGAGCACCTGCGACGACGGCACCGACAACGACTGCGACGGCACCACCGACTGCCTCGACAACGACTGCAACAACGACGCCTGCGGCGCCAACGGGATGCAGTGCTTCGGCACCGCCTGCCTCTGCCGCTGGGGCGAGACCGTCGAGAGCGACTGCGCCGACGGCATCGACTCGGACTGCGACGGCGCCACCGACTGCGACGACGGCGACTGCGGCGGTCAGGTCTGCGGCGCCGGCGGGAGGCTCTGCAGCGGCGCCACCTGCGTCTGCCCGGGCGGGCAGAGCGCGGAGGCCACCTGCACCGGCGGCGGCGACGAGGACTGCGACGGCGCCATCGACTGTGCCGACAGCGACTGCGCCGGCGCCGCCTGCGGCGTGAACGGCCGTCAGTGCATCGGGACGACCTGCCAGTGCCCCGGAGGAGAGGCCCTCGAGGCGACCTGCGGGGACGGCACCGACAACGACTGCGACGGCACCACCGACTGCCTCGACAACGACTGCAACAACGACGCCTGCGGCGCCAACGGGATGCAGTGCTTCGGCACCGCCTGCCTCTGCCGCTGGGGCGAGACCCTCGAGAGCGACTGCCTCGACGGCATCGACTCCGACTGCGACGGCCTGACCGACTGCGCGGACAGCGACTGCAACGGCGACAGCTGCGGCTCGGGCGGGCGGGTCTGCGCCGGAGGCGTCTGCTCCTGCCCCGGCGGCTCGAGCCTGGAGATCTTCTGCACCGACGGCGCCGACGACGACTGCGACGGCCTGACCGACTGCGCCGACCCCGACTGCGCCGGCCTCTCCTGCGGCCCCTTCGGCCTGCGCTGCATCACGGGTGCCTGCGCCTGCGGCGGGGGCGAGGCCAGCGAGGCCACCTGCGGCAACGGCGGGGACGACGACTGCGACGGCCTGACCGACTGCGCCGACCCCGACTGCAACGCCCGCAACTGCGGCCCCAACGGCCTCGCCTGCCTCGCCTCGGTCTGCGCCTGCCGGGGCGGCGAGGACCCCACCGAGCTCACCTGCGACGACGGCCAGGACAACGACTGCGACGGGCAGACCGACTGCACGGACGCCGACTGCAACGCCGCGGCCTGCGGGCCCTACGGCGAGCTCTGCTTCGGCGGCGCCTGCGCCTGCCCGGGCGGAGAGCCCCTCGAGCTCACCTGCACCGGCGGCGGCGACGAGGACTGCGACGGCCTCGCCGACTGCGACGATCCGGACTGCGACGGCCTGGCCTGCGCCTCCGAGGGCGAGCTCTGCCTGGGCAGCAGCTGCCTCTGCCCGGGGCCGGCGAGCGAGAGCTCCTGCAGCGACGGGCTCGACGAGGACTGCGACGGCCTGACCGACTGCGCCGACGCCGAGTGCGCGGGCCTGGTCGAGTGCACCTGCACCCCGGTCGACACCTACGAGGTCTCCTGCGTCGACGGCCAGGACGACGACTGCGATGGAGCGGTCGACTGCCTCGACGCCGACTGCGACGGGGTGGACTGCGACGCCCTCGGGCGCGCCTGCACTGGCCTGGCCTGCGCCTGCCCCGGCGGCAGCACCGAGGCCGACTGCTCGGATGGCTTCGACGAGGACTGCGACGGCCTGACCGACTGCTCCGACGCGGACTGCGCTGGCGCGGCCTGCGGGCTGCCGGGCGAGCTCTGCTTCGGCGGCGCCTGCGCCTGCGACACCGGCGAGACCACCGAGGTCGACTGCGGCAACCTCGGCGACGACGACTGCGATCAGGCGGTGGACTGCGACGACCTCGACTGCGAGCTCGACCCCCTCTGCAACCCCACCGACGGCGGCATCCCCGATGGGGGCACCCCGGACGGCGGGGACGACGGCGGCCTCCCGGACTCCGGTCCGGACCCGGACGGCGGGGCTCCCGACGGCGGCGACGACGGCGGCCTCACCGACAGTGGGATCCCGGACGGCGGTGGCGACGGTGGCGCGATCGACGGGGGCGAGCCCGACGGCGGCCTCCCCGACGCGAGTGATCCGGACGCGGGTCCCGCCGACGGTGGTTCGGGCGAGGAGCCGGGCTGCGAGTGCGGCGCCACCGGGAGCGGGGCCGCCCTGGGCTGGCTGCTCCTGCCCCTCCTGCTGGTGCTGCGCCGGCGCCGGGACTAGCCTGCCGCCATGCTCGAGCTCATCTGCAAGAAGACCTGAAGCACCTGTCGCAAGGCGGTCGCCTTGCTCGACGAGAAGAAGATCGCCTACCGCTACCGCGAGTACACCGAGGAGCCCCTCTCGGCCGAGGAGCTGAAGGCGGTCCTGGCCAAGCTGGGTCTGGGCCCGAAGGATCTCCTCCGGAAGAACGACAAGGCCTACAAGGAGCTGGGGCTGACCGGGAAGGAAGCGGACGGGAAGCTCATCAAGCTGATGGCCGAGCACCCCACCCTGCTCCAGCGCCCCATCGGGGTGAAGGGCCGGAAAGCGGTGGTCGGCCGGCCCATCGAGAACCTGCTGGAGTTCTAGGCGCCCCCTGGGAGAAGCCGAGGACGTGCACGTGGACGTGTACGTGGACGGGTTCTCCAATGTGCCCGGACGCGGTAGATCCGTCCCTCACCCTTCGAGGAGGACCCGATGGATCTGTCGAAGCTGCGAGTGAACGGCGCGCGTCTGCGCGAGACCCTCGAGACCATGGCCAAGATCGGCGGCACCCCCGCCGGCGGCGTCCAGCGCCTGGCCTGCTCCGACCTCGACAAGCAGGGCCGGGACCAGCTCTGCGCGTGGTTCCGGGAGATCGGCCTCGAGATCACGGTCGATCAGATGGGGAACATCTTCGGCCGCCGCCCGGGCAAGCAGAACGACCTGGCGCCGGTGATGAGCGGCTCCCACGCCGACTCCCAGCCCAAGGGCGGCCGATTCGACGGCATCCTGGGCATCCTGGGGATGCTGGAGGTGCTGCGGACGATCCACGAGAACGAGGTCGAGACCGAGCGCCCCCTGATCGTGGTCGACTGGACCAACGAGGAGGGCTCCCGCTTCGCCCCCGCCATGGTCGCCTCGGGCGTCTGGGCCGGCGAGCTGGACCTGCAGTGGGCCTACGAGCGCACCGACATCGACGGCAAGAAGCAGGGGGATGAGCTCGAGCGGATCGGCTACAAGGGCGAGGCCCCCTGCAAGGCCTTCCCGGTGCACGCCTACTACGAGTACCACATCGAGCAGGGCCCCATCCTCGAGCGCGAGGGCAAGCAGATCGGCGCCCCCAAGGGCATCCTCTGCCTGCACTGGTACGACGTCTACCTGGAGGGCGAGGCCAACCAGGTCGGCCCGACCCCGATGGAGGGCCGCCACGACGCCCTCTGCGCCGCCTCGGAGATGATCCTCGCCGTCGAGGCCCTCCCCGGGAAGATGGGCGGCAACATGGTCGCCACCGTGGGCGAGATCCAGAACGAGCCCAACTCCCGGAACATCATCCCGGACAAGCTCCACTTCACGGTGGACATCCGCTCCTGGGACGACGAGCTGGCCCTCAAGGCCTGGGACGGCCTGCGCGGGCAGTTCGAGGAGATCGCCGCTCGCCGCGGCTGCCCCATCCGCATCGAGGAGACCTGGCGGGTGGAGCACGCCCCCTTCGACGAGAAGCTGGTGGACCGTGTCCTCGAGAGCGCCGAGCTGCTCGGCTACTCGAACATGCGGCACGTCAGCGGCGCCGGCCACGACGCCAGCTACATGAACCACGTCTGCCCCACGGCGATGATCTTCGTCCCCTCCATCGACGGCCGCAGCCACGTGGAGGTCGAGGAGACCACCTGGGAGGACTGCGAGGCCGGCGCCAACGTGCTGCTCCACGCGGTCCTTGCCAGCGCCAACGAAACCGAGTGATCTGCCCGCTCCCCCACCAACCGAACGGTAGGAACCAATGACGACTCAGCTCGACTTCACCACCCTGGATCTGCAAGACGCCCTCGACCTCGCCATCCTCATCGAGAAGGAGGCCGAGGAGCGCTACACCCAGTTCGCGACGATGCTCGGCGCCACCGACGGCGCGGAGATCTTCGAGAAGATGTCCCGCAACGAGAAGGCGCACGGTGACGAGCTCCGCGCGAGGCGGGAGAAGCTCTTCGGCGACGCCCCCTCGCGGATGCACGAGGACATGATCCAGGACGTCGAGGCCCCGGACATGCACCAGCCCAGCCACGGGATGTCGGTGCGGGCCGCCCTCGAGGTCGCCATGAGGTCGGAGAAGAAGGCCCACGACTTCTTCGCCGCCGCCCTGCCGAGCATCGAGGACGCCGAGGTGAAGGCCCTCTTCGAGGAGCTGCGCGACGAGGAGATCGAGCACCAGCAGCTGCTCGAGGAGCAGATGGGCCGCTACCCCGAGACCCTCGAGCCGGACATCGACCCCGACTCGGTCGAGACCCCCGCGCTCTAGCCTCCACCCGCTGCACGCGCGCTTGCGGCCCCTCGGTCCGGACTCATAGGGTGTCCGGACCAAGGAGGAGCCATGAGCGCGATGAGTGAGAGCCTCCGTCTGCTCTGGGAGACGGCCCTCGAGCTGGAGCAGTCCATCGACACCCTGCCCGGCGCCGAGCCCCTCGACGCCGCCGAGGGCCGCCGCTTCCTGCTGCGGATGCTCGCGGCCAGCGTCGACACCTTCGTCGAGCACGACGACGTCGACCGGCCCGCCTTCCACCACGCCGAGTCGCCGATCCGCAAGATGTTCGCGGACTGCCCGGACACCGACTACCTGCGGGCTCCCCTGCAGGTGGGCGGCGGCCGCGCCTACCGGCTGCGGGGGCGGATCCCCGAGGGCACCCTCTACGTGGGCATCCTCCTCTACGGGAAGGGCGGCCGGATCGGGAACCGGCTCACCGACGCCGAGCTCGCGCTCGACGCCGAGGGCCGCTTCGAGGTGACGATCGCCTGCGAGGAGCAGCCCGGCACCTGGCTGAAGGCCGACGGCGACGAGACGGCCGTCCTCGTGCGCCAGTACTTCGGGGACCGGGAGCAGGAGGCGCCCCTCGAGGTCGAGATCGAGTACCTGGGAGAGCCCGCCGCGCCCGCGGCCGTGGATCCCGAGCGCCTGGCCGCCCGGGTGGGCAAGTCCGGGCGGATGCTGCGGGCCATCTTCCAGCGCACGCGCATGGCCCACCAGATGGCGAGCTCCGTGCCCCCGAACACCTTCCTCCAGGTGCCGGGCGAGCAGCTCTTCCCCACCCCCGACAACCGCTACAGCGTCGCCTGGTTCCGCCTGCCGGAAGGGGGGAGCCTGACGATGCGCGGCCGCCTCCCCGAGGCGCGCTACGTCTCGGTTACCCTCTACAACGCCTGGCTGGAGAGCCTGGACTACGAGCGCCACCGGATCTCGCTGAACCACCGGCAGATCGTCTGCGGCCCGGACGGCAGCTTCGAGCTCACCCTGGCCGACGGCCCGGCCGCCGGGCCCAACGCGCTCGACACCGCCGGCCACCGGCAGGGCTACCTGCTGGTGCGCTGCCTCCTGCTCGAGGGCGAGATGCCCGAGTTCGAGCTGGTCGAGGCATGAGCCTCCCTGCCCCCCACCGGCCCGCCCTGGCCCGGGCCGCCGATCTCTGGGACCGCCTGGGCCGCGGCCTGGGGCTGCGCCGGGACTGGCTCACCCCCGAGGCCCTCGAGGAGGACGCGGCCCGGATGACCGGGCTCTCGGACTTCGGCCCGGACGACTACCGCGAGGGCCTGGAGGTCTTCTGTCGCTCCCTGGCCCGGGACGCGCACCTCGACGTCGTGGGCCGCGCGGTGGTCCGCTCCTTCCTCCGGCGGATCCTGGGCAACCGCCTGCTCCTGGTCGAGCACCGCAAGCACGCCCCGGCCCCGGTCGAGCTCGTCCGGCCCCTGATCGTGATGGGCCTGCCGCGCACCGGCACGACCCACCTCCACCGGCTGCTGGCCCAGGACCCCGCCGCCCACGGCCCGCCGGCCTGGACGCTCTGGCGTCCCCTGCCCCGCCTCGAGGGCCCGGACCGGCGGCGCGAGATCACCATCCAGGCGCTCGAGGGCATGCGGACCCTGAGCCCCGAGCTGGACTCGAAGCACTACCAGGAGGCCGACGAGCCCGAGGAGTGCTACCACCTCCTCGACCCCTCCTTCCGGGCGCCGGGCCTGACCATGCTCTGCCAGGCCCGCTCCTACTGGGAGTGGGTGAGGGGCCAGGACATGCGGCCGGCCTACCGGATGTACCGGGAGTACCTGGAGATCCTCCAGGCCTCGGCGCCGGGGAAGCGTCTCACCCTCAAGACCCCCCTCCACACCCCCTACCTGGAGGAGATCCTCGAGGTGATCCCGGACGCCTGCTTCGTGCAGACCCACCGGGACGTGGTCGAGGTCGCCGGCAGCATGGCGAGCCTGGCGCACTCGATGTTCGCGGTGACCTCCCCCCGGGTCGATCCGATCCAGCTCGGCGAGCTCGTGATGGATCTCTTGCGCTGGCTGGCCGAGGCGACCCTCGCCCAGCGGGAGGCGCGGGAGCTGCCGGTGGTGGACGTGGCCTACCGGGACCTGCTGGCCGATCCCGTCGGGACGGTCGGGCGGATCCACGAGGTGCACGGCCTGCCCTTCACCGCCGAGGTGGAGGCCGCGGTCCGGGCCGGCGCCGAGAGGCGGCCCCAGCACCGCAAGGGCACCCACCGCTACGAGCTCGCCGACTTCGGCCTCAGCGAGGCCCGGGTGCGCGAGGCCCTCGCCCCCTACGTCGAGCGCTTCCTCGGCGCCTGATTCAGAAGGCCGCGCCGTCGACCCGCCGCCCGGGTGAGTGGGGAAGGCCGGCGGGGGTGGTGGCGTGTTGCACGAAGGTCCCCGTCAGGTCGGGGTAGCGCGTGATCGAGGTGTCCGCGTCGCCGGCGGGCAGGGGGTAGGTGACGCTGTCCAGCACGACGCTCAGCGGATCGAGGAGGGAGACGGTGTCCCCCGCGTTGTTGAGCCCCAGGCTGCCGGCGGTCTGCACCTGGACGTTGGCCGGCCAGAGGCAGGAAGGCGTGCCGCCCCCGAAGACGACCATCACCCCGCCGGCGGGCAGCCCCACCGAGAGGAAGGTGTGGCGCTGCGCGGTCCCGTCCCAGAGCGACACCCCGCCGAGGTCGAGATCGACCCCCGAGACGTTCACGATCTCGACGAACTCGTCCTCGCCGGAGCTGATCAAGCCGTCGCAGTTGGCGTCGCCGAGGGTGGGCGAGGGGTCGGCCAGCAGCTCGTTGATCACGAGATCTCCCGGCAGCGGCGCCCGCCCCAGGCTCTGGCAGCTGGAGGCGTCGAAGGCGCTGATGTCGGTGTCGGCGAAGGACTGCAGGCGGTGGACGTCGTACTCGGTGGCGAGCCCCCGGAAGTCGAAGGTGGCCCCCACGCAGAAGCCCAGGGTGGTCGTGCTGTCGGCCCGGAAGACGACGCCGGTGGCGGTGCCGTAGCTCACCGTGAGGTCGAGCCCGCTGATGGCGGTGACCGTGATGCCGTCCACCCGCACCAGCTCGGACTCGAGGCCCTCGGAGGGGACGATCCCGGCCGAGAGGTTCTGGCGCAGGGTGTTCACCGCGTTGCCGGAGGAGAGGAGCTGCACCGGGTCGTGGAGGGTGATCTCCTGGAGGCCGTGGTAGTCGGAGACCTGGGTGACGTGCATCCGGATCTCGTCCCCCACCTGCACGTCGGGCACCCAGCCGAAGCCCTCGTAGACCGAGATCGCCGGCCCGGTGGTCCCCACCTGGAGCGCGTAGCCCTGGTCGCTGACGTAGGTGACCAGCGCCGGGCAGAGCTGCAGGCTCACGGTGGCGTTGGCCACGCCCGTGGCCGCGGCCCGCACCGCCCCGATGCCCACGCAGGTGGCGCTGCAGTCGCTGTCGTTGGCGCTGCTGCAGGCCCCGGGGCAGCAGCCGTCGCCGCCGACGCAGGCGGTGATCGGCACGTTGGAGCAGACCAGATCGCAGCTCCCGGCGCTGCCGCTCGAGCTGTCGGTCGTGCAGACCTGCCCGTCGTTGCAGGTGGCCGGGCAGTCCCCGTCGCAGGTCTCGTTCGTGTCCACGTAGCCGTTGCCGCAGGAGGGGCCGCAGTCGCTGTCGTTGCCCGCGTTGCAGGCGCCCCCCGGGCAGCAGCCGTCGCCGCTCACGCAGCTGGTCCGGGGTTGGTTCACGCACTCGAGGTCGCAGCTGCCCGCGCTGCCGATCGAGGAGTCGGCGGTGCAGGCCTGCCCGTCGTCGCAGCTCGCCGGGCAGTCCCCGTCGCAGGTCTCGTTCACGTCCACGTAGCCGTTGCCGCAGGAGGGGCCGCAGTCGCTGTCGACCCCGGCGTTGCAGCCCCCGGGGCAGCAGCCGTCCCCGCTCACGCAGGTGGCGATGGTGTTGTGGAGGCAGGCCGCCGTGCAGTTGCCGGCGCTGCCGGTGAGGGTGTCGGTGGTGCAGACCTGGCCGTCCTCGCAGTTCGCCGGGCAGTCCCCGTCGCAGGTCTCGCCGGGATCCAGGGTGCCGTTACCGCAGGCGTCGGAGCAGTCGTCGTCGCTGGTGGAGTCGCAGGCGTTGGGGCAGCAGCCGTCGCCGTTCTGGCAGGCCGTGATCGGGGCGAACTCGCAGGCCGCCGAGCAGGAGGAGACCGTGCCGGTGAGGGTGTCGGTGGTGCAGACGTCCTGATCGTCGCAGCTCGCCGGGCAGTTGCCGTCACAGGTCTCGCCGGGGTCCACCACGCCGTTCCCGCAGGCGTCCGAGCAGTCGAGATCGCTGGCCTCGTTGCAGCCGCTCGGGCAGCAGGCGTCGCTCGCCGCGGTGTCGCAGACGGTGATCGCGTCGTGGCGGCAGAGGGCCGAGCAGGTCTCGGCGCTGCCCTCGAGGCCGTCGACGGTGCAGGGGTTGGCGTCGTCGCACTCGGTGGGGCAGTCGCCGTCGCAGGTCTCGCCGGCCTGGAGCTCCCCGTCGCCACAGCCCTCGTCGTTGACCGCGCCGAAGCAGCCCGCCGAGAGCGAGATCGAGGCCACGAGGATGGCGAGCAGTGGGTGGGTGATCTTCATCCGATCCTCCTCCTCCGGAGAGGAGAGCGTACCACCCCCGGCGGCGCGGCGGAGGGCGCCCCCGATCTGCTATCCTCGGCCCCAGGAGAGGGAGGGCGATGCACACACGCTGGCTCCAGGGCCCGCTCGCCGCCGCCTTGCTGGCGGCCGGCGGCTGCGGCGCCTTCGCGACGGTGGGGGTGGACCCGCCCGCCGATGGCGGGCGCGACGCCGGCGGGGACGGCGGCCCGGACGGCGGAGTCGATGCGGGCCCGGACGCCGGCGCGCCCGATTCGGGCGAGGACGGCGGCGGTGACGCGGGCAACGGTGACGGTGGGCTCCTGCCCCTCGGCAGCCGTTGCAGCCGGGGCGAGGAGTGCGCCACCGGCTCCTGCGACAGCACGGGCTGGGGCTACCCGCCGCCGACCTGCACGGCCTACTGCGACGCCGCGGACACCGCCTGCCCCGAGGGAGGGGTCTGCGCCGTCCCGGGGGCCTTCAGCGGGGCCTGCGTGCGCGCCTGCCAGGGCGACGACGACTGCCCCGAGGGCTTCACCTGCGAGTTCCTCGGCTCGGGCCCCGAGATCTTCGGCTGCCTCGCCAGCGGCCACTTCTGCGACCCCAAGGCGGTCGTCTGCGACGCCCTGCCCCCTTCCTGTGGCGGCGGCGAGTTCCCGGTGGTCGATCGGGGCTGCTGGGGGCCCTGCGTCCCCTGGGACGCCTGCCTGCCCATCGCCTGCGACCCGGAGCTACCCCACGAGGGCCAGTGTCCGCCGGCCTACGTCTGCTACCGCAGCACCCGCACCTGCGGGCCGCCGCTCTAGGACTCCGCCCAGCCCCGACGCCCTAGCGGACCATGGCGGCGATGCGGGCCACGGCCTGCTCGAAGGTGGCCGGCGTCAGGAAGGAGAAGGACTGCTCCCCGAAGAGGATGTGCGCGCCATCGTGGATGACCTTCGGCTTGCGCAGCTCCAGCCTTCTTCCGTCGATGAAGCAGCCGTTGGTCGAGCCGGGATCGGTCAGCCAGTACTGCTGCTCGAGCCCCTCCGGCGCGTCGGGGTCCTCGGGCCAGGTGACGTAGGCGTGGAACTTCGAGATGGAGGCGAAGGGCAGCGGGATGTCGCAGTTGCTGGTCCGCCCGATGATGATCCGGTCCGAGTAGAGCGCGCCGGCGGCCTTCACCAGCGGGTAGACCGGCAGGTCCGGGGTCAGGGGCGCGGCGTAGGAGAGCTGCGGCATGGAGGCGCCCAGCAGGGCGGTCCGGAAGTCGGCGGCGTCCGCCACGGACTGCTGGTGCGAGTGGTGGAGCAGGACCGGCCGAGCGTTCTCCAGGAGGAAGAGCTCGAGCGGCTGCGTCTCGTGGGCCTCGACGAAGGAGGCAAGGGTGAGAACCTCGCTCATGAACCGGCTCCCCGGATCATACACTGCCCGGATCGAACCTTTCACCTCCTGCCCGGATCGGACCCGAGGCCGCGGTCCTAGGGGGGGGACCCCTGCCCGGCCCGGGCGGCCTGGACGGTGGCGAGCGCACCGACGAGGGCGTCGAGGGTGTAGGGCTTGGCGAGCCAGGTGACGGTCCCCACGTCGGGCAGCGGGGTGTCCAGCGGGGCGCCCGAGGAGACCACGATCGGCAGCTCGGGGATGAGCTCGCGCAGCTGCACCAGCACCTGCCCGCCGCTCAGACCGGGCATCGACCAGTCGAGGAGCACCGCGTCGATGACGCCGGACTCCCGCTCCATGAGCTCGAGGGCGGCCGCCCCACCGTTCGCCTCCTGCACCTCGAAGCCCGAGAGCTCGAGCAGCCTCCGGGCGGCGAGGCGGACCATCGGCTCGTCGTCGACGATCAGGATCCGTCCGGTGGTCATGGGTGCCTCGCTCTCCCGGGGCTCTTCGGCGCTGCGAGCCGGTCGCCCCAGGCCAGGCAGATAGACCCGGATCCGGGTCCCCCTCCCCGGCGCCGTCTCGAGGCCGATGGCGCCTCCGAGACCCCGCACGACCCCGTGGACCACCGCCAGCCCCAGACCCCGGCCCTCGCGCTTGGTGGAGAAGAAGGGGTCGAAGGCCCGCTGCCGCGCCTCCGCGTCCATCCCGGAGCCGTCGTCCCGGACCTCCACCACGACATACTCACCGGGCTCCAGGCGATCGGAGAGGGTGGCGGCCCCGCCGCCCTCGTCGATGGTGACGACCTCGGTACGGATCACCACCGTGCCCTCTCCGCCCAGGGCCTCCGCGGCGTTCCCCGCCAGGTTCATCACCACCTGATCGAGCTGGGCGCCGTCCGCCATCACGCCGGGGAGGCCCGAGCAGAGGCGCGTCTCGACCCGCACCGCGCCGGTCCGGATGGCGTCGAGGAGGGGGAGGAGCAGCTCGATCCGGTCGTTCAGATCGACCTCGGAGAGCTCGCCCTGGCTCTGGCCGGCGTAGGCGAGGAGCTGACCGGTGAGCCCGCGGGCGCGCAGCGCCGCCTCCCGGATGTGCTCGACGGCCTGCCGCCGGGGCCCCACCTCGAGGTCGGCCAGCGCGGCCTCGGCGTTGCCGAGGATCCCGACCAGCAGGTTGTTGAAGTCGTGCGCCACACCCCCGGCGAGCACCCCGATGCTCTCCAGCCGCTGGGTCTGCCGCGCCCTCGCCTCGATCTCCCGGGCCCGCCGCTGCTCGGTGATGTCCCGCCCGACGATCAGGCGGACCGGCTGGCCGTCCAGGGTGGCGTTGCGCGCCGCGACGGAGCCCCACCGGTAGGAGCCGTCGGCCCGGAGGAAGCGGATCTCGGTGGGCTCCACGTCGCCGCTGGCGATCCGCTTCAGGACCCGGGCCCGGTCGTCGGCGTGGATGAAGTCCACCGCCGGCCGCCCCACGACCTGCTCCCGCTCGATTCCCATGAATCGGAGACAGGCCTCGTTGACGTCGAGGATGAAGCCCTCCCGGTGCAGGACCATCACCTCGGAGCTGGCCTCGGCGTGGAGCCGGTACCAGGTCTCGGCGCGCTCCCGGGCCTGCTCGGCCTCGAGGCGAGCCAGCAGGGAGCCCACCAGGGTCGCGACGGAGCTGAGGGCGGGCGGCAGCTCACGGGGGAATTCGAGCTCCTTGCCCCACCAGAAGGCGATCACGCCCCAGGGCTGCCCCCGCACCATCATCGGCACGACGAGGCCGGCGGCGATCCCGAGCGGTTCGAAGAGGGCCCGCACCGGCGCCTCCAGCCCGGCGACCTCGAGGAGGATCGGCTCGCCGGCGAGGAGCCGCCCGGCGAGCTCGGGGGCGGTGGCGAGCGAGTAGCTCCAGTCCGGCGCCTCGAACTCTCCCCAGCGGGCGAGCTTCTCGACCTCCTGCTTCGCGAGGTCGATGCGGTAGAGCGAGCCGGAGCCCGCCCCCAGCTCGGTGACCAGGAGCTCGAGGAGCCGGGTGAGCCCGGTGTCCGCCTGCTCCAGGCGCACCTGGGAGACCGCGCCCGAGACCTGCGCCAGCAGGTCGAGCCGCCCCCCCTTCAGGCCTTCCCCGCTACCCGGCATCCTGTATGACTACCACCGATCGGAGACGCCTCGCACCCCGAACCAGGCCCTCGTCAGAGATCTCGATCGACGTAGCCGGCGACCCGGTGGGCCAGGGCCATGGCGGGCATCATCGGGTTGGCGCCGGGGCTCTCCGGCAGGAGGCTGGTGTCGGCGACGTAGAGGCCGTCGGTGCCGAAGACCGCGCCCCGCAGGTCGGTGCCGTGGGCGATGGGATCGGTGCCCATCTGCATGGTGCCGAAGACGTGGTTGCTGGCCACGGTGAAGTCCGTGATGCTGAACTTCTCGCTGCGAAGCTTCTCCACGATCTTCCGGTCCCCGGTGGAGGGGGGCAGGCTGTCCAGGCCCAGGATGACCTCCTCGGCGCCCACCGCGAAGAACATCTCGGTGAGCGTGGCGAGGGCCTCGACCAGGCGATCCACGTCGCCCTGACCGAAGTGGTAGGTCATGTCCGTGCCGAGGCCCGGCACGTGGTTGACCCGGCCGACGGAGTCCTGACCGCTCACCCAGGCGTCGAAGGGCGCCATCTGAGCGTAGCGGGCCAGCTTCTCCTGCAGCTCCCGGCCGAAGCCGGCGAAGCGGAAGGCCATCAGCGAGGGCGGCGCCCAGATCGACTCGAGCTTGATGCCGCGATCCATCAGGTCGAGGCAGTGGTAGCCCTGCGAGGCGCCCGCCCAGGGCAGGACCTCCTCGCCGAAGACGCCGAGCACCAGCAGGCCCGGGTGGAACATCAGGTTCCCGCCGATGCCCTCCCGGCGGAAGCCGCTCTTCTGGATGATGACCGGGTTCTCGATGGCGCCCGCGGAGAGGATCACCGCCTTGGCGTGGATGGTGACCCGGTGCGTGCGCTGCCCGTTGGTCGGGTGCATCACCCGCCCGACGACGCCGCGCACCCGGGTGCCCTTGGTGATCAGCTCCTCGACGACCACCGAGGAGATGACCTTCCCGCCGGCGGCGAGCACCTCCGGGATGCCCCGCTTGTCGGTCGAGAGCTTGGCGTCGTTGGGGCAGCCGGTGAAGCACTCGCCGGAGCCCTTGCAGCCGGCCTCGTTGCGCTCGATGACCAGGGGGTTCAGGCCGATGGCCCGCGCGCCCTGCGCGAAGAGCTCGTTGCGCCTCCCCTGGATCGCCGGGTCCACCGGCCGCACGCCCATGAAGCGCTCGACGGCCTCGTAGTCGGCGGCCAGGCTGCCGTTGCGCAGGTCGATGCCGGTCTTGGCCAGCCACCGCTCGTGCGCCTCGTCGGAGGAGCGCATGCAGATGGCCGAGTTCCAGACCGAGCCGCCCCCGAGGTTCTTCGCCCGCATGGAGGGCATGACGGTGTTGCCCCGGGTGGTCCGCATCCCGCCGTCCCAGAAGAAGCGGGAGAGCGTGCGGCCGGCATCCTTGCGCCGCTCGTGGGGGCGCACGATGGGGCCCGCCTCGAGGACGATGACCGAGCGACCGGCCTCGGCCAGTCTCCTTGCTGCGAGGGCCCCGCCAGGACCGGAGCCGACGACCACGACATCACAGGTCTCGACGATCTCGTCGTCGTGGTCGGCGTACTCGAGGACGCGTGCGTCCCGGCGGGTCAGCTTTTTTTTCCGGCGCTACCTCCGGCGGCCGCGGCCTTCTTCGGCTCCGGGACCGGGCCGGCGCCCTTCTCCACGCCGGCGACGGCCTTCACCTTCTTGGCCGCGGACTTCACGGCGTCGGTGACGGCGGTCTTGCCCAGCGCGAGGGCCGGGCCGGTGGAGGCGCCGTACATGCTCTGGATGGCGCCCTCGTAGCTGTCGAGGAAGTACTGGATGTCCTCGTCGGTCAGCGTGATCGGCGGCAGGATCTTGATGGCGTTCAGGCCCGGGCCGGGCACCTGGACGATGACCTGGTGCTCGGTGAAGAGCCGGACGTTCATCGCGGCGCCGAAGCTGGCCTTGTCGAAGGCGCCCATCAGGGCCTGCTGGGCCTTGAGGAGCGCGCTCGAGTCGGTGTTCTTGAAGTAGGTGCCGATCATCATGCCCTTGCCCGCGACGCGGTCGATGACGTCGTAGCGGGTGGCCAGATCGTTGAGGCCGGCGCGGATCTTCTGGCTGACCCGGGCGGCGGCGGCCGGGGCGTCCATCTCCTCGAGGACGTCGAGGGTCGCCAGCCCGGCGGCCATGGCGAGGTTGTTCTCGCCGAAGGTGGAGAAGTAGATCGGCCCGGACTGGAAGCTCTTGAAGACCTGATCGTAGACGTGCTCACCCACGAGCACGGCCGCCACCGGCATCTGACCGCCGGAGAGGACCTTCGAGAGGGTCACCATGTCGGGCAGGATCCCGGCGGCCTGGAAGGCGAACCACTTCTCGCCGAGGCGGCCGAAGCCGGTCTGCACCTCGTCGAGGACCAGCAGGGTGCCGAACTCGTCGCAGAGCTTCCGCGCCTCGCGCAGGTAGTCGTGGTCGAGCACGTCGAGGGTCATGCCCTGGCAGGCCTCCATGAAGAGGGCCGCCACGTCACCCTTGGAGAGCTCGCGGCGCAGGGCGGCGAGGTCGTTGGGGCGGATCGAGGTGCAGATCGGCATCCGCGGCTCCATCCCCTCCTTCATCTGGTTGAAGCCACAGAGGCTGATGGCCCCGTAGCTCCGCCCGTGGAAGGCGCCCTCGAGGTGGAGGTAGCGCCGCCGCCGGGTGACGAAGCGGGAGAAGCGGATGGCCACCTCGTTCGCCTCGGCGCCCGAGTTGGCGTACTGCACCTTGGAGAAGCCCTTGCCGGCGAGCTTGAGGATCCGCTCGGCGAGGAGCCCGCCGAGGATCGAGGCGTTCACCACGCAGAGGTTGGGGACGTCCATCTCGACGACGTCGCGGATGGCCGCGTTGACCTTCGGGTGGTTGCGCCCGAAGAAGTAGACGCCGCCGCCGGAGAGCAGGTCGAGGTAGCGCTTCCCCTGGGTGTCGAAGAGGTAGTGCCCCTCCGCCCGCACGAAGGGCGTGTTCATCCCGCCCATCTGGAGCATCTTCATCAGACGGGGGTGGACGTGCTTCTGGTCCAGGAAGTCGCCGGACTTCAGCCGCTCCTGGATGAGCTCCTTCATGCTCATGACTTGAACTCCTTGGTGTACCCGTAGGTGTCGTAGACCTGCTGCCAGCGCTCGTAGACGAAGTCGGCGAGCTCCGGCTCCATGGTCAGCTTGTTGACCTTGTAGCCCTTGAGGGTGTCGAGGTAGGGCGTCAGCACCCGCTCGAAGCGCTCCCAGTCGGGCAGGTTGAACTTGTCGTAGATCTCCCGCAGCACCCGGGTCTCGTTGCCGATGAAGTCGCCGTAGGCGATCTCGACCAGGTTCTGCTCGGGGATGAGCTCTCGGTCCTCGATGATGCGGGTGAAGAGCCGCTCACCCAGCAGCGCGGTGTGCTCCCAGCGCTGATCGAGGAAGGCCTGCTCGGGGCGGCTCAGGAAGTTCTCCCAGTCCACCTTCGAGCGCATGTGCACCATCGAGCGGAAGACCCGCGCCGGGTGGCGGTGGATGTGGATGAACTTGGCGTCCGGGAAGAGCTCGAGGAGCATCCGGATCCGCGCCGAGTGAGGGCAGCTCTTGAGGATGACGCGCTTGCCGCCGGTCGCCAGCATCATCTTCTTGATGAAGAGGGTCACCGCGTTCTTCCAGATGCGCCGCTCCTCCTCGGTGGCCTCGAGGAAGTCGATGTACTTCTCGTACTGGGCGTAGCGGTCCGGGAACATCAGGGCCGAGTAGAAGGAGAGGCCGCCGGTGAGCTTCAGCAGGCCGATCTCGTCCTCGGCGGGCTCGAACCAGCCGTGGGCCATGTTGTCGTAGGTCCGGGTCGGCGGCAGGGCGTTCTTCAGCAGCCTCGGTCCGATCTTGCCGGTGGCCAGGAAGCTGGAGGGGAAGACCACCTGATAGACCGTGGAGTAGGTGTGGTTCGGATCCCTGCCGAGCAGCCCGTGGAGGTGGGTGGTGCCCGAGCGCCAGTGCCCGATGACGATCAGCGGGGTGGGATCGATGTCCATCTGGGCCAGCTTGCTGGCGTACATGGCGTCGTCGACCCGCCCCAGGAGGGTCGAGGGCAAGGAGAGGCCGCCGAGCATGGCCACCCGGTGGAGGTAGTCCAGGTTCGGCTTCCAGCCGCCGGCCTTCAGCATCTTGAGAAGGGCACCGGTCTCGATGCCGGTGGCCAGCTGCTCCTGCGACCACCTGTCGATCAGCTCGTTCGCGCGCATGGCGCCTCCTATCGATGGTCCGAGGAGCTCCCGGCCGCTTCCTTCACGGCGGGCGCCTCCTCGGAGGTCTGCGACCTCTCGGCCGCCTCGCGCTGCTGAGCGCGGATGATCTCGTCTCCCGGGCGGATGCCCATGGCCTGGCCCACCTCGGCGTTGTCCACGTAGGCCCAGAGGAGCAGCCCCCGCAGCGCCTGAAAGAGCAGGCGCGCGAAGTAGAGGGGGTTGTCGTTCCAGAAGCGCAGGCTCTTGTCCCGCTCCTCGGGGGAGAGCCGGCTGAAGGTCGAGAGGCTCCTGGGCCGGGTCACCAGGGCCTGGACCTCGAAGCCCACGAGCATGGCCCGGATCATGATCTGCTCCCGCAGGGGGAGGAAGGAGAGCATCTCCTCGAAGTAGGCCACCACGTGGGCCTCGCTCCCGGAGATCGGCAGGCCGGCGTCCGGGGGGAAGACCGTCTCGGCCAGGGCCTCGAGGATCCGCGCCTCGGCGGAGGTGAGGGGGGGCAGCTTGGGACTCCACCCATCGATGAAGGGCAACTTCATGGTGTACCTCTATCCTCTCGGCGGCCGATCCCCGCCCGGGAGGCGGCCGCCCGCCTCGCCGCAGGATCCGGCGAGGAGGGCCCGAAAGGAGGCTTGGAATAGCCTTTGCCCCGCAGGGGGTCAAGGCGCCGATGGAGGCCTCTACGACGACCGGAGGATGGTGGGCGTGAAGGTCCCCATGGTACGCCGGAGGGGCAGATGGAGGTCGACGCGCGAGCCCTGGAGACGGTCGACGATCGCTTCCTCGTGGCCCGGGCCAACGGGGGCGACCGGGCCGCCTTCGACGCCCTCTACCAGCGCCACAAGGGCTGGGTCCTGGCCCTGGCCTGGAAGCTGACCGGCTCGGAGGCCGACGCCCTGGACGTGCTCCAGGAGAGCTTCGTCTACTTCTTCGGGCGCTTCCCGGGCTTCGAGCTCACCGGCGCGCTTCGCAGCTACCTCTTCCCCCTGGTCAAGCACCAGGCCATCAGCCTGATGCGCCGGCGCCGCCGCTCGGTCTCCCTGGAGGCCGAGGAGGAGGCCGGGCGGCCGGAGGCGGAGCCCAGCTTCCAGCCGGCCCCGGACCACGACCTGGAGGTGCGCCTCCAGAGCCTCTCCCCCGGCCACCGGCAGGTGGTGCACCAGCGCTTCGTGCTGGGGATGAAGCTCGAGGAGATCGCCGAGGCCCTCGAGATCCCCCCGGGGACGGTCAAGAGCCGCCTCCACCACGCCCTGCGCAAGCTGCGGGAGCGGGAGGAGGCCGAGGACGCCTCCCTCGAGCGGGGCCCTCCGTAGCGCGGCCGCGCCCCGGTCCGGAGGATCCCGTGATGAACCTTTTGCCCCCGCCCGCCGCTACCCGATAGAGACCACGAAGCCATGACCACCCACCCCGACATCCTCGAGCTCGAGCTCTCGCGCACCGGCGAGGCCAGCCCGGCGACCGAGCAGCACCTGGAGGCCTGCGAGGCCTGCCGGGCGGTGCTCGCCGAGCTCCAGAGCCTGGAGGCGGGGTTGATGGACGAGGTGCCCGAGATCCCGATCCCCGAGGCGGTGGACCGGGCGGTGGCCGCGGCGGCCGACGCGGCGGTGGCCCGCGCCGAGGCGCAGCGGGTCGAGTCCGACGACGCCCGGATGGCCGAGTTGATCCGGCCGAGCGTCTTCCGGCGGCTCCTGCCCTACATGGGGGCGGCCTCGGCGGCGGCGATCATGATGATCACCCTGACCTCGGTCTTCGGGGACAACGTCCGGGCCCTCTTCGGCGCCTCGGCCGACGCCCTGGCCGGCAACGAGTACCGGGAGCCGATGGCGGGCGTCTCGGGCCAGGCCCTGGAGGGGCACAAGAGCCTGGGCGACTTCTCCGAGAACAACGGCCCCAGCGAGGGCTTCGGGGGCGAGCTCCACAAGGGCCTGGAGATCTACGAGGAGGACGGCTCGCCGGCGGCGGACTGGCCCGTCGGGGTGGAGATCGTGGAGGAGGCCTGGCGGCTGACCTGGACCCCGGACGGCTCCCGGAGCGGCGCCCTCGAGGTGACCCTCGGCCTGCCGGCCGGCACCCAGCCCGGCCCCCTGAAGGCCCTGCACGAGGGCGACACGGCCCGGCAGGCGCTCCTGCCCGTGATCGGCTCCGAGCAGCGGCTGCGAGTGTGGGTGGTGCGGACGACCCCCAGCCAGGCCCCCCTCGAGGTGCGGGTGCAGGTGGAGGGGCCGGCCGGCACGCCCCGGATCCTCTCGGCGAGCTTCACGCCCACCGGAGGCGCCCCCGACCCGGTCACCCCCGGCCTGGGACCCGGCTGATACGACTCAGTGCGGCGCAGCCAGGGATGATCTGGAGACGATCCGGGCATAGGATGCCGGTCTTCGAACCTCCAGTCTGGAAGGAGCCTCCATGTCCCTGCCGAAGATCCGTCTGATCACCCTCGATCCCCGCAAGCAGAAGGCGGATCTCCTGGTACTCCCCGTCTACGCCGGCGAGCTCGGCTCGAAGAAGAAGCGGCGGGAGCTCCTCGACCGCACGGCCAAGGCCTTCCGCGGCCAACTCGAGGCCCTGGCCAAGGCCGAGAAGTTCACCGGCAAGAACGGTGAGGTGCTGGAGCTTCCCACCCAGGGCAAGCTGCCGGTGACCCGCCTGCGCCTGGTGGGCCTGGGCCGCAGCGGCCAGAAGAGCAGCCGCCGCCTGCGGGTGGCCGTGGCCGGCGCCCTGCGGGTCGCCCGCTCCCGGGACACCCGGACGGTGATCGTGGCGATCCCCGAGGACCAGCAGACCGCCATGGGCGTGCGCGGCGCCGCCGAGGGCGCGGTCCTGGGCGCCTACGCCTTCGATCGCTACCTCTCCCCGGGCAAGGACAAGCGGGGCCTGGTCCCCGTGCGCGAGGTCGCCCTGGCGGGCAACCCGAAGGACGAGGCGCAGAAGGCCGCCGCCGCCCTCGGCTTCGCGATCGCCGAGGCCACCTGCATGGCCCGCGACCTCGTGAACGAGCCCGCGGGCGAGATGACCCCGCTGGAGCTGGCCGATCGCGCCAAGGCCCTCGCCGCCGCCCACGGCCTGAAGTACCGGCACCTGAACGCCGCCCAGATCCAGAAGGAGAACATGGGCATGTTCTGGGGCGTGGCGCGGGGCTCGGACATCGAGCCGCGGCTCATCGTCCTGGAGTACCAGCCCAAGCAGAAGACCGAGGACAAGGGCATCGCCCTGGTCGGCAAGGGCGTGACCTTCGACTCCGGCGGCTACGACCTGAAGGGCCCCGCCTTCATGCTCGACATGAAGATGGACATGGGCGGCGCCGCCGCCGTCATCTCGGTGATGCGGGCCGTGGCCGAGATCGCCCCGCCCTTCCCCGTCGTCGCCTACGCCGGCGCCTGCGAGAACCTCGTCTCGGGACACGCCTACAAGCCCGGCGACGTGCTCAAGAGCCGCAAGGGCAAGACCGTCGAGATCAACAACACCGACGCCGAGGGGCGGCTGGTGCTCGGCGACGTCCTCGACTACGCCTGCAGCCACGGCCACAAGACGGTCATCGACGTGGCCACCCTCACCGGCGCGGCCATGGTCGCCCTCGGGCCCTACACGGTCGGGCTGCTCTCGAACGACGACGCCCTGGCCAGCAGCCTCAAGGAGGCCAGCAAGGCGGCCGGCGAGGACTTCTGGCGCATGCCGCTGAACCCGGCCCTGCGCGAGCAGCTCAAGAGCTCCATCGCGGACCTGCGCAACACCGGCGAGCGCTTCGGCGGCTGCATCACCGCCGCCCTCTTCCTCGAGAACTTCGTGGGTGAGGGCGTGGCCTGGGCCCACCTCGACATCGCGGGCCCGGCCTACGCCACCAAGCCCAAGGGCGTGGACCCCAAGGGCGGCACCGGCGCCAGCGTGCGCACCCTGGCCCAGCTGATCCTCGACCGGATGAGCGCCAGCTAGCCCGAAAGGCCCGGCCAGAGCGAGCGTGGCGAGGGAAGGTCGCGAGACTCCGGGGGGAGGAGCCGATGGGGCAGAGGTGCGCGCGGCGCACCGGGCCGAGCGCAGCGAGCGGACGCTCCTGGTCGGCCGGATCTTCGCCGCCGCCCTGCTGCCCACCATGGGCTACTTCATCTTCCAGGACATCGTCCTCCTGGGCGTCGGTGACGGCTGGCTCTGGCGCCTGACCGCCATCGTCCCGGCGCTGGCCTTCCTCCTCCTCTCCCTCGGCCCCCTGAAGCGGCGGCCCGACTGGGTGGCCCCCGTCCACGCCCTCACCCTCGCCGGCGCGGTGGTGAACATCTGCGGGCTGACCTTCCACCTCTTCGCCCAGGAGGGCGTCCCCCTCGAGCACCGCTACGGAGCCGTCACCGGCATCGTCCTGTCGCAGGGCGCCACCTTCGTCTTCGCCGCGGGCGCCCGCCGCTTCCTGGCGCCGGTGCTCCTCCTCCCCCTCGCGGCCCTGCTGATCGGCCTGCTCGCCCTCGGCGCCCTCGATCGCGAGTCGCTGACCCTCTTCAGCAACCCCGTGGTGATGGCCGGCGCCCTGGTCGCCTCGGCCTGGGTCTTCGAGCGGATGAGCCTGCGGGAGTTCGAGGCCCGGCGCCTGGCCGAGCGCCGCCACACCGACCTCGCCCGCACCCTCGGGCGCCTCTCCCACTCGAACGAGGAGCTCAGCCTCCTGGCCAACGCCCTGGCCCACGATCTGCGCCAGCCCCTGCAGAGCATCACCCTCCTCATCGAGGTGCTCGAGCGGCGCCTCGCCGGCCGGGGGACGGGCAAGCCCGCGGACGAGATCGTCAAGGACCTGGGAGAGATCGCCGATGGCATGGCGGACCGGATCTCGAACGTCCTCGAGTACGCCCGCCTCGACACCCGGATGCCTCCGAGGATCGACGTCGATCTCGGCGCGGTGGTCGAGCACGTCCGCCGGGATCTGCAGGCGGCGCTGGAGCGGAGCGGCACGATCCTCCAGGTCGGGACCCTCCCGGTGGTCGCGGGAGACGCCTCCCAGCTGGAGATGCTCTTCCAGAACCTGATCGAGAACGCCATCAAGTACGCCCGTCCGGGCCGGGCGCCCACGATCCGGATCCACGCCGAGCCCCTGGGCGACCTCGTCCGGATCTGGGTCGAGGACGAGGGCCTGGGCGTCACGGAGGCCGAGGCCCGGCGGATCTTCGAGCCCTTCGAGCGGCTCAAGCGCGGCGAGACGAAGCCGGGCCTGGGGCTCGGCCTCGCCGCCTGCAAGAAGATCGTGCGGCGGCACGGCGGGGAGATCGGCGCCGAACCCGGCCGGGAGGCCGGCTCCCGCTTCTTCTTCACCCTGCCGGTGAGGGGGCTGACCCCGCTCCCGGACCTCTCCGACGAGTAGCGCTAGCGCTTGAGCTGGAAGAAGCGCACCGGCCGGCTGCGGCCGCGCACCTGCTGCTCGTCGCGCTTCTCGAGATCGCCGGCCTCTCCGAGGAGCTCGACGGTGGCGGATCCGATGAGGACCTCGCCGTGCCCCGCCAGGGCCTGCAGGCGGGCCGCGACGTTCACCGCGTCGCCGATGGCGGTGAAGTCCATCCGGTCGAGGTTGCCGATGTTGCCCAGCATCACCTCGCCGGTGTTGATCCCCACCCCGGCGTGGACCGGGATCTGGCCCCGATCCTCGCGATCGACGTTCAGCGCCTCCAGGCCCCGCACGATGGCGGCGGCCGCGTCGACGGCCGAGCGGGCCGCGTGCTCGGGCGAGCCCCGGGAGAAGATGGCCATCACGTTGTCGCCGATGAATTTGTCGATGAAGCCGCCGTGGTGCGTGAGGGCCTCGACCACCACCCGGAAGTAGTCGTTGAGGAGGCCGTGCAGCTCGTGGGGGTTCAGGCTCTCGGCGATGGTCGTGAAGCCCCGGATGTCGGCGAAGAGGATCGAGCAGGTCTGCAGCTCGCCGCCCAGGTCGAGCTTGTGCGAGCGCGCCAGCACCTGCTGCACCAGCTCGCGCGAGACGTAGCGCGAGAAGGACTCGACCAGCAGCTCCCGCTCGGTGATGTCGTCGAGCACCACCACCGTGCCCTCGGGGTTGCCGGCGGCGTCGTACATCCGCTGGGCTCGGGCGAAGACCGAGATCGTCTGGCCGTCCCCCCGGTTCAGCTTGAGCTTGGTCAGGCCGATCCGCCCCTCGCTGCGAACCCGCTGGACGAGGGCGGCCACGTCGAGGTTCACGACCTCGGAGAAGTCCTCCACCGACTTGCCGAGGACCCGCTCGGCGGGGATGCCGAGGATCTCCTCCATCCGGGTGGTGTAGAGGTTGACGATGCCGTCGTGCGCGGCGACCACCATCAGGCCCGAGGTGAGGCTCTCGATCACCCGCTGGTTGAATTCGTTGGCCTGGATCAGCGCCTCGTTCACCGCGACGTTCTCGGCCTCGAGCTGCGCCTCGTAGCGCGCCTGCTGCTGGGAGAGGCGGTTGAGCTCCTGGTTCTTGGAGCGGAGCTGCTGGTTGGTCACCTCGGCGAACATCCCGGCGGCGGTGGTGAAGAGATCGAAGATCCGGGTCTCGAGCTCGGTGTAGCCCTCGACCCCGTGCAGGTTGCCCCCGTTCTCGGCGGCGATCACCTTGCGGACGGCGGGGATGACGCAGAAGAGCGCCTGGAGGAAGTCCGAGATCGACAGCCCCTGCTGCACCCGCCGGGTCGAGGTCACCCGGAACTGATCGAGGAGGCGATCGGCGTCGTCGTCCTCGAGGAAGAGGAGGCTGCTCTCGATCATCGCCTCGACCTGCACCCTCAGCTCCGCGGGGTTGAGCAGGGCGTAGCGAGGCAGGCGCTCGGTGATCCGGGCCTGGGTGGCCTCCACGATGAGGTCTTTGTTCGCATTGAGGATGTCGAGAGCGCTCACGCGGCGATCCTAGCCACGCTGCGTCATCCCGGGAACCCCGGCGGAGAAATGGTGTCCAAGCCCTTCAGACGAACCGGTTCGCCCGCCCCTGCCCCCCGGCCCGCGATAGGATGGCCATGGACACCGCCGATCTCGCCCTGCTCACCCCCCACGAGGCCTCCTCCGAGCCCTCGGAGGCAGGGATCGACGAGCCCGAGGTCACCTACTTGCAGCCCTCCGACCGCCGCCTGATCGCCCGGATCCGCCAGGGAGACGAGCGCGCCTTCTCCGAGCTGGTGAGCGCCTATCAGGACCGGATCTTCTCCCTCTCCCTGCGGATGATGGGCAGCCGGGAGGAGGCCGAGGACCTCACCCAGGAGGTCTTCGTCGCCCTCTACCAGCACCTGGGGCAGTTCCGGGGCGAGGCCCAGCTCTCGACCTGGATCTTCCGGGTGACCCGCAACCGCTGCCTCAACCGGCTCAAGTACCTGGGCCGGCGCTCGGCTGGGAAGGTCACCCCCCTCGACAGCGTCCCGGCCCGGAACCTGGCCGAGTCCTCGGGGCGCTCGCCGACCCAGCCCGATCAGCACCTCGAGGGCCTGCAGCTGCAGGAGACCGTCGAGGCGGCCCTGCTGGAGCTCGGTGAGGAGCAGCGGATGATGGTCCTGCTCCGGGACGTCGAGGGGCTGGCCTACGAGGAGATCGCCGAGATCTGTGAACGACCCGTGGGGACGGTGAAGAGCCGTCTGCATCGCGCCCGCCTCGCCCTGGCCGAGGCCGTGAGCCGATCCCACCAGACCCGGCCGCCCGCCGCCGCGGGCGGCGCCAAGGAAGAGGAAACCCCATGAGCGCGGATCACACCGAGATGGTCGAGCGCCTCTCTCCCCTCCTCGAGGGTGAGCTGCCCCCCGACGAGCAGCAGGCCCTGGAGACCCACCTGGAGGGCTGCGAGGACTGCCGCCAGCAGTACGAGGCGCTGCGCCGGACCACCGAGGCCCTCCGGAGCCTCCAGCCCCACCGGGCCCCGGCGGATCTGGAGGCCCGCGTGCGCCGGCGGGTCCGCCGGCGGGACAAGGTCCACCACCTCCCCCGCCCGCCGACCTGGCCCCAGGAGCTGCTCTCGGCCGCGGTGCTGGCGGTGATCGTGGGCGCCACCGTCACCCTCTCGGGCCGGATCCTGGTCCCCGGCGGGGACGAGAACCTCTCGGGCGGCCCGGCCGCCACCGGCCTCTTCGGCGACCGGATCCCCGACGTGGTCGAGGTCCGCTTCGCCGCGGGGGACGAGGGCGCGGCCCGGGCGGTGGTGGCCGCCGCCGCGGACCTCGGCGCCCGCACCCTCGGGGGCGCCCCCCTGCGGCCCGGCGAGCCCCTCTCCGAGGTGGGGATGGCCTTCACCCTGCCCAAGGAGGCCCTGGCCGTGATCGTCCCGGACGGCATCGCCGAGGTGGTGGCGGTGCCCGACGACGAGGCCGATCCGAGGCCACCCGCGGGCTGGATGCTGGTGAGGGTGCGGGTCTCGGGGCAGGGACCCTGACCACCTCTGACCACCCGCAGCCCGGAAGTTGTCGTTTTTTCGCCTGGGCCCCCGGCCTCGACTAGGGTCGGGGGCGGACATGGCGATTCGATCTACTGCCCTCCTCGCCCTGGCGATCGGGCTGGGCGCGCCCTCGCTCGCGCGCCCGGACCAGAGCCCCACCGACGCGCCGGCGCTCCTCGCCCTGGTCGCCGCCTCCCCGAGCGATCCCGGCCGGGCCCCCGAGGCCCTACGCGAGATCGCCGCCCGCCTGGAGGGCCGGGACCCCCAGGGCGCGCTGCGCCTGCTGGAGGCCCTGCCGGAGACCCTCTCGGCCAGCGCGGCCGCCCTCTTCCTGCGCGGTGAGGCCCTGCGAGAGCTGGGGCGCCCGGAGGAGGCCGTCGGGGCCTTCGAGGGCTCCCTGCAGCGGGACGCCCTCCTGGGCGACCGCCTGCGTCTGCACCTGGGCGAGGGGCTGCTGGAGCTGGGGAGGCTCGGCGAGGCCGCCGCGGTCCTCGGAGATCTCGATCCCCAGAGCCCCCACCATCCGGAGGCGCTGCTCCTGCGGGCCCGCGCCCTGCGCGAGGGCGGCCGGCTCGACGAGGCCCGGCCCCTCCTCGAGGACGCCCTGCGCCGGGAGACCGTCGGGCGACGGGCCGAGGCGCTGCGGCTGGAGCTCTCGCGGGCCCACCTGGCCGCCGGAGACCTGGACGCCGCCCGGGGGATGCTGGAAGCCAACGTGCTCCACGGCAGCGTGGCGGCCTGCCGCGAGGCCCTCGAGGTGCTCGCGGCCCTCCCCGCCCCGGACGGGGATCCGACCTGGCAGCGCCTGCGCCGGGCCGAGCGCGCCGGGGACGCGGGGCTGCGGGCCCTCTCCCGGGACGAGCGCCCAACCTCCTCGCGCCCGGCCCGCTGGGCCGCCTACCTGCGCGCCCGCCGGGCCGAGGCCGCCGGGGAGGCCGCCCTGGCGGTGGCCCTCGATGGAGGGGTCCTCGACCCCGGGGGCGAGCAGCGCACCGAGGAGGGCCTGCGGGCGGCGGCCCTGATCGGCCTGGCCCGGGGCCTGACCACCCTCGGCCGGCTGGGGCCCGCGCGGGAGCGCTGGCTGCAGCTGGCCGCCGAGCACCCGGCCCACCCGGAGGCCCCCCGGGCCCGGATCGCGGCCGCCGAGCTCTCCCTGCGGCAGGACGACTTCGCCGAGGCCGGCCGCGCCCTGCAGGCCTACCTCCTCCTCTACCCCACCGATCCCGGCCGCCCCCGCGCCTTCTTCCTCTGGGGCTGGGCTCGCCTCCGGCAGGGGGAGTACGCCGAGGCCGCCGAGCTCTTCGCCGGCGCCCTCTCCCGCCCCGCCCTGGCGGCGGACGAGGCGGACACCCTCGGCGGCAGCCGGATCGCCGCCGCCGCCCGGGCCCGCTACTGGCACGCCCGCAGCCTGGATCTGGCCGGCGAGGCCGAGGCGGCCGCCGACTCCTACCGGCAGCTCCTCTCCCGCCACCCCCTCTCCTACTACGCGGCCCTGGCCCGGGACCGGCAGGTGGAGCCCGCCCTGGAGCCCCCGAGCGATATTGGCGCCAGCCCGGATCACGGGGACCTCGACCCCCGGGTGCGCCGCGCCCGCCAGGCGGCCTGGCTCGGCCTGCGCAAGGAGGCCCGGCGGCAGCTCGGCCCCCTCCTGGCCACCCCCTCCCGCGCCCGCCACCCCCGCGACCTCCTCGAGGCCGCGCGCACCCTCGAGGCCCTCGGGCAGCGCGAGACCGCCCGCTTCCTCTACCGCTCGGCGATGGTGCACGACGGCGGGGGTCTGCTGCCCGGCGAGCGGGAGCAGGCGATGCAGCACGCCTTCCCCCGCCTCCACCAGGACCTGATCGAGAAGGAGGCCCGTCGCTGGTCCATCCCTCCGGCCCTGGTCTTCGGGCTGATCCTGCGGGAGAGCGCCTTCAAGCCCTGCGCCCGCTCCAGCGTGGGCGCGCGGGGCCTGATGCAGCTGATGGGGCCGGCGGCCGCGGACGCCGCGGGGGACCTGGGGCTGGCGGCGCCGAGCGCGGACGCGCTCTGTGATCCGGCCCTCAACGTGCGCCTGGGGACCTGGCACCTGAAGAAGCTCCTGCGCCGCTACGAGGGCGCCGAGGTCCTCGCCGTGGCGGCCTACAACGCCGGCGCCGGCACCGTGGACCGCTGGCGCGAGCGCGACCCCGGCATGCCCCTGGACGTCTGGGTCGAGGAGATCCCCTTCGACGAGACCCGGGTCTACGTCCGGGCCGTCCTCTCCGCCGCCCGGGGCTACGCCTGGACCTGGGAGCGCCCCTCCACCCGGGGCGTCGGAGCCGGGGTGGGCACCCGCGTCACGGCGGCCCCTCAGCGGTAGATCCTTTCTCCGGGCCGTGCGTCAATGCCTCCATGAAAAGGGAGGCCTCCATGCGCACCGTCCGAACCCGACTGCTCGTCCTCGCAGCCCTCGTGATCGGGATCACCCCGCTCACGGCAACCGCCCAGGGCATCCTCATGCCCACCGAGCCGGGCCTCGGGCCCCTGCAGATCGGCCACCAGCGGGTGACGGTCGACATCGTCGACGGCACGGCGGTCTCGAAGGTCGACATGACCTTCCACAACCACACCAACCGCCAGCTCGAGGCGACCTTCATGTTCCCGATGCCCCAGGGCTCGGCCCTGCAGGACTTCTCCCTCTGGATGAACGGGAAGAAGACCAAGGGTGAGGTGCTCGAGGCGAACAAGGCCCGCCAGATCTACGAGGGCATCGTCCGCCGGATGAAGGACCCCGGCCTCCTCGAGTACGTGGACCACGAGCTCTTCCGCGCCCGGGTCTTCCCGGTCCCGGCGAACGGCGACATGCGCATCGAGATCGCCTTCTCCCAGGTGCTGAAGTTCAGCGACGGCGTCTACACCTACGAGTTCCCCCTCGCCGCCGGCAAGGTGAGCGGCGCCCGGGCCTCGACGACGATGAAGGACTTCACCTTCACCGCCGACATCAAGTCCAAGACGGCGATCAAGTCGGTCTACTCGCCGACCCACAAGATCGACGTGCGGCGCCCCGACGATCACTCGGCCAAGCTCGGCTTCGAGAAGCTGCGCGAGAACCTCGATCGCGACGTGCTGCTCTACTACACCGTCGGCCGCGGCGACGTGGGCATGAACCTCCTGACCCACGCCGAGAAGGGCGAGCCCGGCTACTTCCTGCTGATGGTCAGCCCCAAGCAGGAGTGGCAGAAGAAGGAGGTCATCGGGAAGGTCGTCACCTTCGTGGTCGACACCTCGGGCTCGATGGCCCGCAAGAAGCTCGACTCGGCGAAGAAGGCCCTGACCTATTGCCTCGAGCGCCTGCTCCCGGAGGACCGCTTCAACATCGTGCGCTTCTCCACCGACACCGAGCAGTTCCGGCGGCAGCCGGTGAAGGCCAGCGACGACAACGTCGAGGCCGCCCGGCGCTTCGTCGACGACTTCTACTCGAGCGGCGGCACCGCCATCCACGAGGCCCTCACCACCGCCCTCCAGGACGCCCCCGAGGACGGCGCCCCCCACCTGGTCGTCTTCCTCACCGACGGCGAGCCCACCGTGGGCATCACCGACGAGGCCCGCCTGGCCTCCGAGATCGCGACCCTCAACGAGAAGAAGAAGAGCCGCATCTTCGCCTTCGGCGTCGGCGACGAGCTGAACGCGACCCTCCTGGACCGCCTCGCCTCCGAGAGCGGCGCCTCGGTCGAGTTCGCCCGGGACGGCAAGGAGACCGAGGTGAAGCTCTCGGGCTTCTACAACCGCATCGCCTTCCCCGTGCTCTCCGACGTCGCGGTCGAGCTGGACGGCGCCCGCGCCTTCGACATCTACCCGCGGACCAGCCCGGCCCTCTTCAAGGGCAGCCAGATGATCGTGGTGGGCCGCTACCGCGAGCCGGGCACCCACGCCGTCTCCCTCTCGGGCAAGACCGGCGCCGAGACCAAGAAGTACGACGAGAAGCTGAAGTTCCCGGCCAGCGAGCCCGAGCACGAGTTCATCGCCCGCCTCTGGGCCGTGCGGAAGGTCGGCTACCTCCTCGAGCAGATCCGCGTGCACGGCGAGAACGCCGAGCTCAAGGAGGAGGTCACCCGCCTGGGCAAGAAGTTCGGCATCGTGACCCCCTACACCTCCTACCTGGTCGTCGAGGACACCCCGATGCCCACCCCGGGCCCGCGCCCCTTCCCGGATCGCCCGCCGCGCCGGGACTTCGAGGGCCGCGCCTCCGGCGGCGCCGCCCCCGCGGCCGCCCCGCCCCCCGAGGCCTTCGCCGCCGACGAGGCCATGGCGCCCCGCCGGGCCGAGCGGGAGAAGAAGGCCAAGGCCCTCTCGGGCAGCTCCTTCTCCACCCGCACCGGCGCCGACGCCATCGCCACCTCGGGCGCCATCAAGGCCCTCAAGGAGGAGGCCACCCTGGGTGACGCCGGCGGCACCACCGTCCGCCGGGCCTCGGGCCGCACCTTCGTCTGGAAGGACGGCGCCTGGACCGACTCGGACTGGAAGTCGGGCGCGAAGATCCTGAAGGTCGCCTACCTCTCCGACGCCTACTTCGAGCTCCTGAAGTCCCAGCCGAGTCTCAAGAAGGCCCTGACCCTCGGCGAGCGGGTGAGGATCATGATCGACGGCAAGCGCGGCGTGGAGATCGCCGAGGCCGGCGAGAAGGACGCCGCGAAGGTGAAGGCCTTCCTGAAGTAGGTGAAGCCCGCCTCCCCCGGCCTGACCGACCACCGCGTATTCGCCCTGCTCTTCGCGGGCGTGTACGCGGTGGTCTACGTCCTGCTCCAGGAGCCCTTCGCCGACCCCGGCCGGCTCCTGATGGAGAAGGACCAGATGGAGCTCCTCTACGAGGCGCTGATCGGCAACCCGCGGGGCTACTCGATCGGCACCTCGGAGATGAACACCCTGCCGGTGCTCCAGCTCGGCTACGCCCTCTTCTTCCTCTTCGGGCAGAGCCTGGTGGCGCTCTTCTGGACCCTGATCCTCCTGAAGCTCGCAGCGCTGCTGGGCACCTGGTGGCTGCTGCGCCGGCACCTGCCGCCCCTCCTCGGCGAGCTCTTGGCCCTGCTCTTCCTCTTCGACGCCCACCGGCACTGGGACTACTGGAGCGCCTTCCTCCCCAACACCCACAGCGAGCCCCTCGCGCTCGTGCTCCTGCTCTCGCTCGCGCTCTTCCACGCCCGCGGGCGGATGGCCTTCTTCCACACCGCCAACGTCACCGTCTGCCTGCTGATGAACTTCCACTTCGTCAACGGGATCCTCCTGCTGGTGCCGGCGCTGGTGGCCTGGGTGAACCGCGCGCGCTTCGGCCGGCGCGACTGGCTCCTCCTCCCCCTGCCCTACCTCGTGCTGGGCCTGCTCTTCCTGCCCCAGCTCGCCCACCTGCCCTCCCTCCTCACCCAGGGCGCCGCTCCCGGCGGGCCGCCCCCGGCCGCCCGCACGATCGCGATCTCGGCCGCGAAGCTCTTCGCCGGCCAGAGCGCCCTCGGGCTGCTGGGCCTCTTCGGCCTCGGCTTCGTCCTGAAGCGGAGCTGGCGGGCCCGGCCGGGCGGCGGGCTCGTGGAGGGGCTCGCCCTCGCGACCCTGGCGAGCCTGCTCGCCCTCGCCGGCGCCTACCTGCTGGTGGGAGAGATCCTGGTGCTCGAGGCGGCCTACCGCCTGCGGGCCTTCCTGCCGGCGATCGTCCTAGCGCACTTCTTCGTGCTCCTCGAGGTCATCGCCTGGGCCGAGCACCGGAGCACCCGGGGCGTGCTCGTCTCGCTGGCCCTGCTGCTCGTCTCCCTCCACGCCCTCGAGCGGCCCGGGCGGCTGCTCTCGGGGGAGCTACCGCGACCGGTGCGCTCCGCGGCGCGTCACCGCAGCGCCCACCCCATCGCGTCCGGCGCGCGGCTGGGCGAGCAGATCTTCGAGGAGACCGGCGCGCGGGGCGCCGACCTCGGGGCGCGGGTCCACCTCGCCTCGCTCGAGAGAGAGCTGCGCTTCTTCGTCGAGGCCGCCAGCCGGCGCGGCGAGGCTCCCCCTCCCGAGGAGGGCGTCGAGCACGTCGTGGAGCTACGCTCGGCCGCGCTGGAGGCCACGATCCACCCGGTCCGCCCCTGCCTCCACCTGCCCGGGGAGCTGCCCTCCCTCGCCGACCCCCAGGCCGATCCCGCCGCGGGCTGGCGGGAGATCGACTGCCCCCCCGGGGCGGAGCGCCGCTACCTCTACGTGACGCTGCGCAAGGAGATGCCGCCCCCGGCGCCCCGGGCGGGCGGCACCGTGGTGGAGATGGTCGTCGCACCGGAGCTCGACTCCCCCTCCTGGGACGACGTCCGGCGCTACCGCTCGCGCGAGCCGGTGGCCTTCGCCGACCTCGGGGCCGAAGGGATCCAGGTCGCCGCCCCCACCGAGTCCCGCTCGCTCTCGCTCTTCGAGTCGCCGGTGATCCTCCCGGACTTCCCGGTCGCCGAGCGCTGACCGATCAGAAGCCCACGAGCCGGGCGATCTCCCAGGGGGGAGGCTCGGGGCGCACGGGGAGGCGGCCCGGATCGAGGGTCATCCGCCCGACGCGGTAGAAGTCCCGCAGCACCGGGAAGACCCGGCCGATCCCGTACTTCGTCTGACCGGCGAGGCGCTCGCGGTGGTGGACCTCCACCTCGGCGATCCGGGCTCCCCCCGCCGACGCCAGGGGGACGATGAAGCGGTGCAGCCCGGGCTGAAGGTGGAGGCGCCGCGCGACCTCCCCCCGGTAGACCCGCAGGGTGCAGCCCAGATCGTGGATGGGGAGACGCAGGGTGCCGCAGATGAGGGCGTTGGCCGCCCGGGAGGGCAGCCGGCGCGAGAGGAGGCGGTCCTTGCGGTCCCGGCGCCAGCCGGTGACCAGGTCGTAGCCCTGCTCGAGGAGCGCGATCATCGGCCCGATGTCGGCCGGGTCGTTCTGGCCGTCGGCGTCGAGGGTGACGACGATCTCCCCGCTCGTGTGGGCGAGGCCCGCGTCCAGCGCGGCGGCCTGCCCCTGGTTGCGGGCGAAGATCACCAGCTTGAGGGTGGGCTCGGCCTGGGCCCGCGCCTCGAGGTACTCGCGGCTTCCGTCGCGGCTGCCGTCGTCCACCAGGACGATCTCGTAGCTGCGGCCGAGGGCCGCGAGGGCGTCGCCGAGCTCGGCGAGGAGCGCCTCGAGGTTCGGACGCTCGTCGAAGACCGGCAACACGACGCTGATGGCCGGTGTGCTCTGCTCTCGCTCCACCTCGCTCATGGAGCGGCGTAGATATCCCGCCGGGGTCGGGACGGCCAGTTGCCAAGACCTCGACCCGCCCCATAGCCTCTCCTGCCGTGCCCTCCTCCCCTCCCGCTGCTCGCACGCTCTTGCGGCTCGGCCTCCTGATCCTCCTTGCGGGTCTGGCGCTCGCGCCGCTCCGGGCGAGCGCGGCGGGCTACTTCGTCCCCCCGGGGAACGAGGCCTACTACCTCGCCCTCTCCCGGCGGCCGGCCATCGCCGAGTGCGGCTGGGAGGCCGCGGGCATCACCCTGGGACCCCAGACGGTCCGCTACACCTTCACCGACCCCGGCGAGGGGGTCGAGGCCACGGTGGAGCTCGCCCACCCGGCGACCTGCGAGGCGCCCGCGGCCGGCCCCGAGACCGCCTTCTGCGTCTCCCTCGCCAGCCTGGACCGCCGCCCGGCCGGCAGCTGCGGCGCGGCCCTGCTGGAGGCCGAGCTGCGGGAGGCCATCCGCGTCCAGGCCGGCACGGTCCGCTGGATCGAGCCCTGGGACGTGGCACCGGCGGTGCTCCCCGTGGAGCCGCCCCCGAGCGCGACCGTCCCCGGCGACGACCCCGAGGAGCGCTTCTCCCTCTATCTCCTGGTCCTCGCGGCCTTCGCCGCCTGGCGGCTGCGGCGGTGGAGAGAGACGTGGGAGGGCTGGCTCTGGCTGCCCCCACGCGAGCGGCTGGCGCTCGGTGGCCTCCTCCTGGGCGCCGCGGCCCTCGGGCTGGGGCTCTACGGGCTCGACGGGGAGCGGGTCTGGTGGGTCGGCGAGACCGCCCTCGGCGCCGGCAGGCTCCTCACCCCCGTCTCCGATCCGGCCACCGAGGTGGGCCTCGCGCGGGCGCTCCTCTTCCACGACCTGGATCCCGGCCTGCGCCTGGCGCTGGCCCAGCTGGCCGGCGCCCTCGCCCTCCTCTACGGCTTCGCCCTCGCCTGGCGCCTGGGCGGCTCGAGCCGCCTCGCCCTCGCCGTGGTCGCGCTGCTGGGGCTCTCCCCCCTCCACGGCCGCCTCGCCACGGCGGAGCCGGGCCTCATGCTCTCCCTGGCCCTCGCCCTGGCCACCCTCCACGCCGCCGCCGCCTGGCTGGCCTCTCCGAGCGGTGAGCGGCTCTGGACGCTGGGCACCGCCTACCTGGCCGCCGCCTGGCTGGCGCTCGGCCCCATGAGCCTCCTGGGCCTCCCGCTCCTCCTCGTCCTCGCGCCCCTGGGCGCGCGGCCCGCGGCGGGGGAGCGCAGGCGCGGGGCGCTGGCGCTCCTGCTCCTGGGCTCGCTCCTGCTGGCGGCGTGGATCGCGCGCGGCTCACCGCTGACGAGCCAGGTCGCGGCCCCCGAGCACCTGACGATCCCGGGGATCCTCCTCCACTACCACCTGGTCCATCCGGTGCACGCCCTGCTGGTGATCCTGGGGCTGGCCGAGGTGCGCCGACTGCGAGGTCAGCGCCTCGTGCTGGCGCTCCTGGCCGTCCTGGGCGGCGGGGTCTTCTGGTTCGGCGCCGCGGCGGGGACCGGCTGGAGCTCCCTGCCGACCCTCGTCGTCCTCGGGCTCCCCCTCCTCCTCCTGGGGGGCGCGGGCGCCTTCCGGGCCGCCCGCTGGCTCCCCTCCCCGGGTCCGACGCGGCCCCTGGTGCTCGGCGCGACGCTGCTGCTCCTCCTCCACCACGCCCTCCTCTACCACGGCGTCTTCGGCCGCCTGCTCTTCTCCCCGGCGACGTGAGCGCCTCCTCCCAGCCTCCCCCGACCGGAGGACAGCGGCGGCTCGCCGGCCTGGTCGCGGGCGTCCTCGTGCTCGGCGGGCTCACCGCGGTCCTCCTCCGCCTCCCGGCGCCGGTGAGGGTGCAGAGCGACTTCGTGGCCCCGAGCCTGATGGTGGGGGACTGCCTGGAGCTGGGGCGCTGCGACTACCAGATCAACCCCTTCGGGGACGCGACGATCCTCGGGATCCAGCACGGCTCCCTCTTCGACGACGCCCTCCTGCTCGCCACCTTCCTGGGCGAGCCCCTCTCGACCTACCGGCTCTTCACCGAGCTCTCCGCCTTCGCCGCCCTCCTCCTCTTCTTCCTCTGGGCCCGCCGCTCCCTCTCGGAGGACACCGCGCTCCTCGTCCTCGGCGCCAGCCTCCTGGTCTGGCGGCTGCTCTGCCCCGAGGATCCCTCCTCGATCTGGAACCCGGCGCTCCTCCCCCTGCCGGCCTTCGCCTTCGCCGCCGCCGCCGCGAGCTACTTCCTCTCCCGCCGGCTCACCTACCTCGCGATCGCCAGCCTCTCCGCCGCCGTCGCGGCGCAGGCGCACGTGGCCGCCTTCGCCCTCGGCCTCCCCCTCGTCTATCTCCTCGCCGGCACCGAGCCCGCCCGCCGCGGCCGGCACGCCCTGGTCGCCGGCCTCTTCGCCTGGGGCGCCCTGCAGGTGGGCTCGCCGGCGATGTTCACCGACCTCTACCTGCCCCGGCCGCCCCTCGCCCTGCTCCTCCCGCTGCTCGGGGGCGGCCTGGTGGCCCTGGCGCTCCTCCTCCGGCTCGCCCGCCGCTACCCGCGGGGCGAGGGTGGCCTGCTCCTCTTCCTCGCCCTCACCCACCTCCCCCTCTTCGTCGCGATCCGGCTCCTGCGCCCGGAGGAGACCCGCTACGCCTTCAGCCTGGTGCCCGGCGTCGCCCTCGCCCTCGCCCTCCTCCCCGGCTGGCTCCTGGGTGCCGCCGGGCGCTCCTTCCCCCTCGCGGCGCGCTGGCCGGCCCGCCTCCTCGCCGCCGGCGCCCTCGTCGCCCTCCTCGCCGCCGGCCTCCCCGAGAGCGGCTCGAGGCCCGACCCGGCGCGGCCGGCCGAGGCGCCCGAGACCGTCCTGCCCGAGCTCGAGGGCGTGCGCAGCGTCGCCCTCTTCCTGCGCGAGCACACCCTCCTCGAGTTCCCCCAGGCCTTCCGCCGCCTGCGCGGCGGGATCCGCCTCAAGCCCGTGCTCAACGGCCTCGCCCTCTTCCTCCCGAGGGAGGGAGAGGCTCCCGCGCCCGCCCGGGCCGCCCCCGACCTGACGGTCTTTCCGCTGAGCAACCACTCCCTCCCCGACCCGCTCCCGCGGGACTGGTACCGGGTGGACCCGCCGGTGGGCCCGCCCTGGCTGCTGCGCCTGCGGGCGCCCACCCTCGACTGGGACCGCTTCGCGCTCCTGGTCGCCGACCCGGCGGACACCCGGCCGCCGCGCTGGCGCTCGGTCGACTACGCCTTCGCGCCCGCCATCCACCCGGCCGATCGCAAGCTGCTCGCCGCGCGCTCCGACGCCGGCCTCTCGCCCTTCCTCTACGGGCTGCGCGCCGATCCGATCCTCCTGCGGATCCCCTTCCGCCGGCCAGCCGGCAGCCCCCCCCTGCTCCTGGCCCTGCCCCCGCCGCCCCGGGATCCGGAGGGCCCCTCCGGCTGCGAGGGGACGATCCTCGGGGTCGAGGGCCTCGGCCCGCAGCAGCCCCTCCCCGCCCGCCACCTCCTCCTCCCGCAGAGCGAGGAGGAGCAGCGCGGGACCCTGCTGCTGGCTTACGCCCTCGGCGGCGCGCCCTGCACCTGGGGCAGCGCGGGGCTCCCGCCTCCGGTGCTGGAGCTCGAGGCGGCGGACGCCGGGCTCCTCTCGACGGTCTTCCCCGGCTCGGAGCTCGCCGGGCTCGAGGGGCTGCTCTCGGGCCGCGCTGCTCCCCGGGGCGCGGGCGAGCGCTCGCTGGTCCGGGAGGCCGACGCCCTGAACGCCCGTGCCCTCGATCGTGAGCTGCCCCTCGCCGAGCTGCAGCCCTGGCCCCGGGACTTCGTCCGCCACAAGGAGCCCCAGAGCGGCCTCGCCGTGAAGCTCGCGAGCGTCCTCGCCCTCTGGCTCACCTTCCTCGCGGCGCTGCTCCGGCTGCTCTGGCCGGGGCGCTCCTAGAAGAAGCCCTTGAAGGCCACCCGGACCAGCTCGACCACGTTGTCCGGCCGCACCCGCCGGGCCTGCCGCCAGATCTGCCGGGGCGTCAGGTAGAAGGCCCGCAGGGCCCGCTTCTGCATCCGGCGCAGGCCGTCGGCGGTCTGGGTGGGGGTGACCCAGATGGGCTCGTTGTCGGTGAAGAGGAGGTAGGAGGAGTAGCGGCGCCAGACGTCCAGGTCGACGCTGCCGTCCTCGCGCACGCCGGTCTGCAGCTCCCCCTTCTGCGAGAGCTCCTCGAAGAGCTTCGAGCCGGGATAGGGGCACAAGATCGAGAACTGGGCCATGTCGAGCTTCAGCTCGGTCGCGAAGCGGATCGTCTCCAGGCTCTCCTCGGCGGTCTCGGTCGGCAGGCCCAGGATGAAGAGCCCCTCGATCTGGATGTCCGAGTGGCGCTGCACGTTGCGCACCGCCGTGCGCACCTCCTCGAGGGTGGTGCGCTTGTCGACGATGTCGAGGAGGCGCTGCACCCCCGACTCGATGCCCAGGGAGAGCTCGACGCAGCCTCCCGCGTCCATCGCCTCGACCAGCTCGGGCTGCAGCAGCTTGACGTTGGCGTCGCAGCCCCACTCGACCTTCAGGCCCCGCCGCTGGATCTCCTCGCAGATGGCGAAGACCCGCTTGCGGTCGGCCATGAAGAGGGGATCCATGAGGTAGACGTAGGTCGCCCCGTACTCCTCCTCCAGCATCTGCAGCTCGTCGACCACCTGCTCGACCGAGTTGCGGCGCTGCTTGTGGCCCTGGTGCACCACGCAGAAGGTGCAGCGGTAGGGGCAGCCGCGGGAGGTCATCATGGTCTTGCCGACCTTGTCTCCGCCGCCGACGTAGTTCTGATTGCTGATCTCGCCGAGGTGGTAGAGCTCGCGCTTCACCAGGTCCCGGGCCGGGAAGGGCAGCTCCGCGAGCTCGTGGATCACCCCGGAGCCCGGGGTGCGAATCAACGCGCCGTCGGGCGCGAGGAAGGAGACGCCCTCGAGGGCCTCCAGGCCGCGGCCGGTCGCCGTCTCGCCGCCCCGCTCCCGCCAGACCAGGAGGTCGCGGAAGATGTACTCGCCCTCGCCGTGGACCACCAGGTCACAGCAGCCGTTCTTCAGGTAGGCCTCGGCGAAGACCGACGCGTGGACGTTGCCGAGGACGACCAGGATCTCGGGGTGCTCCTCCTTCAGCTTCTTGCCCAGGAGGTAGACCGAGGTCCCGCTGCAGGTGAGGGTCGAGAAGCCCACCACCTCGGGCTGGAGGGCCAGGAGGCGGCGCTCGACCTCGTCGAGGCCCAGGCCCTCGGCGTAGGCGTCGATCACCTCCACCTCGTGGCCGGCCTCCCGGGCCACGGCGGCGATGTAGAGGATGCCCAGGGGCTCGTACTTCTGGATGAAGACGGAGCCCACCCCGAACATCGCCTCCATCTCGTCGGGAGGGTTGACCAGCACGACCCGCATCAGGAGGAGAGTCTGGACCGGAAGCCCCGAGGGGTCCAGGCCCTCATGGCCCGGTGAATTCGGCTACGATGCGGCAGCCCAGCCCATGATCTCGATCATCATCCCCGCCTACGACTGCCGCGACGAGATCCAGGGATTGCTGGACGACGTCGGGCGCAGCGCCCTCCTCGCCGAGGGCGACGCGGAGGTGATCGTGGTGGACGATCACTCCACCGACGACACCGCGGCGGTCTGCGAGGCCCGGGAGGGGGTGCGGGTGATCCGCCAGCCCCAGAACGCCGGCCCGGCCCGGGCCCGCAACGTGGGCGCCGCGCACGCCCGGGGGGAGCTCCTGATCTTCATCGACTCGGACGTGCGCCTCCTGCCCGGAGGGGACATCCTCTCCGAGATGGTGAGGGTCCTGCAGGAGCGTCCTCCGGTGGACTGCGTCTCGACCCTCAGCTCACCCAGGCCAACCCGCGAGAGCGCCATCGCCTACGCGAACTCCATCTACCACGCCTACTACATGGACCGGATCCTGGCGGGCCGGGACGAGGTCGAGGGGCGGGTCATGTTCTTCACCACCCGCCTCGGCGCCATCCGCGCCCGGCGCTTCCGGGAGGCGGGCGGCTTCTACGAGTCGCTGAGGCGGGTGATGAACGAGGACGGCGAGTTCGGCACCCGCATCTACCACCGGGGCTACCGCTCCTACCTCGCCCGCCACCTCGTCCACCAGCACCGCTACCCCACGGGCTTCGGCCGCTACCTGCGCAGCTACTACCACTCGACGGTCGCCCAGGCGCAGATCGACCGCACGATGGACACCTCGGCCGACGAGTCCCTCTCCGCCGCCGAGAAGGGGCGCCGGCTCTACGCCCTCTCCTTCTGGCTCCTGCCCCTCCTCTTCGCCCTCCTGCCGGCCGCGGCCGCCGCCGCCCTCTGCGGGCTCTGGGTCCTGGCCCTGCCGCTGGTCCTCGGCGCCCTGGGCCGCCGGATGCGGGCCGAGACGCCGCGCCGCTACTGGGTGGGCTTCCACGCCGTCTACGTGGCGATCACCCCCTTCATCTTCGCCGGCTACGCCGTCGGGCTCCTGCGCCACTCGCTGGGCGACTCCCTCTTCGCCGGGCCGCCCTCGACGCTGGAGTACTTCCGGCAGGAGGCCGCTTCGTGAACCTCCGCCACGGGCTCCGCGCCGGGCGTCGCCTGCTGCGCGGCAACGTCGACGACCGGGTGGCGACCGCCATCTTCTTCGTCACCGACGACTGCAACGCCCGCTGCGACTACTGCTTCAACACCCGGCTCTCGCACCGCAACGGGGAGAAGACGCGCGGCCGGCGGCTCGACGCCGACGAGCTGCGCCAGATCGCGCGCCACCTCGGCCGCCTCTACCAGGTGATCCTGAGCGGCGGAGAGCCCTTCCTGCGCCGGGACCTCGGCGAGGTGCTCCGGGGCCTCCTCGACGAGTCCCGGCCGGCGATCGTCACCCTCCCCACCAACGGCTCCCTCCCCGAGCGGGTGCTGCCGGTGCTGGAGGAGGCCGCCCGGGAGCACCCGGCCACGGTCTTCAACCTCGGCCTCTCCCTCGACGCGGTGGGCGAGGCCCACGATCAGCTGCGCCGCCTGCCGGGGGGCTACGCGAAGGCCCTCGGCCTGGGCCGGGCCGTGCAGCGCCTGGGCCAGCGCCTGGGCAACGTGAACCTGGTCGTGAACAGCCTGGCGACCCGGGAGACCCTGGACGGCCTGCCCGCCCTCTTCGAGGCGCTGGCCTCGGCCTTCGAGGGCGCCGAGTGGTTCCACAACCTCCAGTTCGATCAGCGCCTGCAGGCCGACCCCCTGGAGGACCCCGCCCTCGAGGAGCAGCTGCGCCGCCTCCAGGCCCTCGAGCGCGAGGCCCGGGAGCGGCGGGCCGGGCGCCTCGGCCGGCTGATCGAGGGGGCCTACGTCGACGGCCTCAACGCCCTCCTGCGGCGTCAGCTGGGCGAGGGCAGGATGATCTACGCCTGCAACGCGGGGCGGAAGCTGATCGTCGTCGCCTCCGACGGCACCCTCTCGCCCTGCGAGCCCTTCCTCTTCGAGGAGCACTACGCCGCCCGGCGCAGCTTCGATCTGCGCGAGCACGGGCTGGACTTCTACCGGCTGCGGGCGACCCCCGAGTACCGGGCCGAGCTGGAGTTCATCGAGGCCGGGAAGTGCGCGGCCTGCCCCTGGTCCTGCGCGGCCATCACGAGCCTGCTCTTCGAGCCGGGACAGTGGCAGCGCTTCTGGGTAACGTGAGCGGATGTCCGGACCCACCCTGATCACCGGCTCCGCCGGCTTCATCGGCTCCCACCTCGCCGAGGCCCTCCTCGCGCGGGGCGACCAGGTCGTCGGGGTGGACGACTTCGACCCCACCTACGATCCCGCGCTCAAGGAGCGCAACCTCGAGGGACCCCGGAGTCGCGCGGGCTTCCACTTCGAGCGGCTTGACGTCCGGGACGCCGACGCGCTGCAGGCCCTCCTCGCCGCGCGGGGGATCCGCCGGGTCGCCCACCTCGCCGCCCGGGGCGGCGTGCGGCCCTCGGTCGAGGACCCCGAGATCTACGCCGACATCAACGTGCGCGGCACCCAGAGCGTGCTGCAGGCCTGCCTCGCGAGCGGCGTGGAGCAGGTGGTCTTCGCCTCCTCCTCCTCGGTCTACGGCGCGCGGGACGGCGGCACCTTCCACGAGAGCGACGCCGCGGATCGCCCGGCCTCACCCTACGCCGCCACCAAGCGCTCGGGGGAGCTGCTCTGCTACGCCGCCTTCCACGATCACGGCCTGCCGGTGACCTGCCTGCGCTTCTTCACGGTCTACGGGCCACGGCAGCGGCCGGACATGGCCATCCATCGCTTCCTCGAGCAGCTCGAGGCCGGCCGGCCCCTGACGATCAACGGCGACGGACTCCAGCGCCGGGACTTCACCTACGTCGACGACATCGTGGCGGGCTTCGTCGCCGCGCTGGAGCGCCCGGACGGCTACGCGATCTACAACCTCGGCAGCGGGCGGGAGGTCACCGTCCTCGAGCTGGTCGCCGCGCTGCAGGAGGCCGCTGGCCTGGAGGGCAGGCTCGAGCACGGCCCCGCCCACGCCTCGGACGTCCCCCACACCCGGGCGGACATCGGGCTGGCGCGGCGGGTGCTGGGCTGGGAGCCGCGGGTCCGCCTCGAGGAGGGCCTCTCCCGCTTCGTCGCCTGGTACCGGCAGCGGCCGGGCTAGACCGACGCGCGGGGCTCGCGGGCCGTGAGGTACTGCTTGTAGGTCCCCTCGGCCACGAAGAGGTCGAACCAGATGAGCACCATCAGGATGCTCCAGAGGGCGCGGCCGTTGTCGCGCTTCCGGGCGAGGTGCTCCTGCCAGAGGTGGTCGACGCCGGCGTGGGTGAGGAAGCCCGTGCGCTCGACCTTCTCCCGGGAGAAGTACTCGTCCGCCACCGGCTTCAGATCCCCCAGGAACCAGAGCGAGTGGGGCATCTCCAGCCCCATGTTCTTGCGCCCCGAGATCGCCTCGGGGATGTGGCCCCGCATCGCCTCCTTCTGGAGGTAGCGCCCCTTCATCCCCTTGAGCCGCAGCTCCGGCGGGACCCGGCTCATGTAGTCGTAGAGGATGCGGTCCATGTAGGGGAAGCGCGCCTCGATGGAGTGGGCCATGAAGGTGCGGTCGTTCTTCACCATCAGATCGCCGATCAGGTAGGTCTCGGCGTCGAGGGCGCAGATGCGGTCCAGCTCGTCGGTGAAGGGGTAGGAGTCGTAGATCTTCGCCGCCCAGTCTCCGGTGTCGATCATCCGGGCGGCCTTCGGCATCAGCCGGCGCTTGTCGGCGTCGGCGATGGTGTAGCGCCAGTGGATGTGGGACTGGGCCACGTCCATCTCGGCGCCCTCGGTGAAGCGCTTCGCCATGAAGTCGAAGGAGAGCTTGCGGTAGTCGGTGGGCAGGGCGTGGGCGACGCCGTGGGCGAGCTTGCGCAGGGGCCCGGGGGCGAAGCGCCGCCAGTAGTGACGCACCTTCCAGGCCCGGTGGGTCTCGTAGGCGGTGAAGGTCTCGTCGCCCCCCTCGCCCGAGAGGAGCACGGTGACGTCCTTGGTCGCCTCGCGGGCCAGCAGGTAGGAGGGGATGGCCGCGCCGTTGGCGCTGGGCTCGTCGAGGTAGGCCATGTGCTCGACGAGCACCTCCATCACGTCCCTCGGCCCCACGTGGATCTCGTGGTGGATGGTGTTCGCGAACTCCACCATGATCTGCTGCCAGCGCGCCTCGTTGAAGCTCTTCTCCCCCATCACCACCGAGTAGCTGTGCAGGTCGCGCTGCGGCCCGATGCACTCCCGGGCCAGCGCCAGGATCGAGGAGGTGTCGAAGCCCCCCGAGAGGGTCAGGCCCAGGGGCGCGTCGGCGATCAGGTTGCGCCGCACGCTGTCGAGCATCTGCTCGTAGAGACCGTCCCGGAGCTCCTCGAAGCTGGACTGCCGGTCCGCCTCGAAGTGCACGCGGTAGTAGCGCTGGTCCTCGGTGCGCCCGGTCGAGAGATCGATCTGGAGGCGCTCGCCTCCCTGGAGCTCCTCGACGCACTCGAAGGGCGTGTGGCGGCCGGGGATGTAGGCGAGGGTGAAGTAGTGGAAGAGGCCCTCGAGATCGATGTCGGCCCGGAACTCGGGCAGCTCGAGGAAGGCCTTGATCTCCGACGCGAAGTAGATCCGCCGCGGGGTCCGCATCAGGAAGAGGGGCCGGTTGCCGAACTGGTCGCGGACGATCCAGACCTTCTCCTCCCGCCGATCGTGGAGGGCGAAGGCGAACATGCCCGTCAGCTCCCGGCAGAAGTCGATGCCCAGCTCCTCGTAGAGGTGCAGGAGGGTCTCGGTGTCGGAGCTCGACTTGAACTCGTACTTCTCCCGGAGGCGGTACTGCTCCTCCAGATCGCGGAAGTTCGTGACCTCACCGTTGTAGGCGATGCTGATCCGGCCGTCGGCGCTGGTCAGCGGGAGGTCGGCGGCCGAGGAGAGATCGACCACCCGCAGGCGGGCGTTGCCCAGGATGCAGCGGCGGTCCTCGACCAGGGACTGCTGGTCGGGGCCCCGGTGGCGGACCCGCTGCACCATCGTCTGGACGGATCCCCGGTCTCGTTCCCCGAGATCCTCCCCCAGACCGATGACGCCAGCGATGCCACACATGGGCTCTGTGTGTAGCGCACGGGATCCTCGGGGGGCAACGACCTTGAGGGGCCGCGGCCTCCAGCCCACGATGGCTTCGTGCTCCCTCTCTGGCTCGTGGTACCCTTGCGGGGGCCGAGGGACGGAATTTGGCGACGAAGACAGCAAAGAGAGGGGAGCGACCGGCACCGCCCTCCCGCACCACGCTGCGCCGCGCGATCAAGGGGCTCCACCAGGTCGTCAAGCGCAAGAAGAACGACGTGCGCTCGATGGTGCGGCTGGCCCGCGCCCACCGCCTCCTGGGCAACGACGCGAAGAGCGCCCGCTGGTACACCGTCGCCATCCGCCTCCTCTCCCAGCAGGGCCACGGCCTGCGGGCGCTGGCCCTGGCCAAGGAGCGGCTGGCGGTCGCGCCCGAGGATCAGGAGAGCCTCCTGGAGCTGGCCTCCCTCTACGCCAAGCACCCCGACGCGATGGAGCGGGAGCAGGGGCGGGTCGCCCTGCCCCTCGCCCCGGAGGAGGACACCTCGGTCGGCCGGATCCCCCGGGACTTCACGGCCACCAGCGCCAAGGCCTTGAAGATCCTGGACGACGCCGACGAGGTCGAGCGGATCCACGCCGCCCTCGAGGCGGCCTTCGCCGACGAGATGGAGACCGCCCCCCGCTCCGGCGGCCGCTACGCCGACCAGGAGCCGCCGCCCGAGCAGAGCACGGACGAGGAGCGCGCCCTCTCCGCCGCCGAGGACAACGCGGCGAAGCCCCCTCCCCTGCCGCCGCGCAAGGAGGGGGGCCAGGAGGCCCTGGAGGCGGCCACCCTCGGCGGCCTGCCCCTCCTCTCCTCCCTGGGGCAGGGCGCCTTCATGGCCCTGATGCGGGACATGGAGCGGATCACCCTCGAGGACGAGGAGGTCCTCTTCGCCGAGGGAGAGAAGGCCCGCTCCTTCTTCATCGTGGCCGAGGGGGCCCTCGAGGCCCGCTCCGCCCGCAGCGGCACCGAGGCGCTCCTCGCCCGCCTCACCGAGGGCGAGGTGATCGGAGTCCTGGGCCTCTACTCGGGGCGGCGCCGCAACGCGACGGTCTCGGCGGACGGCCCGGCGGTGGTCTTCGAGGTCACCGATCGCCTCCTCTCCCGCCTCGTGAAGCAGCACCCCGCGGCGAAGCAGGCCCTGGCGACCTTCTACCGGCAGCGGCTGCTGGAGACCTTCCTCGGGAGCTGCCCCCTGATCCAGGACCTGCCCCGCGCCGCGCGGCTGAGCATCGTCGACAGCTTCGAGGAGACCCGCCACCCGGAGGGCAGCCTCCTGGTCGCCCCCGGCGAGGTTCAGAACAGCCTCCACCTCGTCCTGCGTGGGCGCCTCGAGGTCGAGTCCCGCCTCGAGGGTGAGCGGCACAACCTGGCCCACCTGGAGCGGGGCGACTTCTTCGGCTGCATCGCCGCCCTCACCGGCACCCCCAGCCGGGACCGGGCCCGCTGGTCCGAGGAGGGGCTGGCCGCCTCCCTCTCCCAGAAGCAGTTCAGCGAGATCGTCAAGCGCCACCCGGCGCTCCGCGCGCTGCCGCGGGTGCTGGCGGAGCGCGGGCTGATGGTCTCCCGCACCCTCTTCGTCGGCGAGACCGGCGTCCCCGGCTTCAAGCGCGAGGACGCCGCGAGTCAGGACGGCTAGAGCTCGAGGCCGAGCACCAGGCCGGGCCAGATCCGGCCGGTGTGGCGGCCGCTGGTGTAGGTGAACTGCGGCCCCAGCCACGCCAGGTCGGCGCGGTCCCCCTGGTCGGAGAAGAAGCCGTTGAGGCCGACGCCGCCGACGACCCGCACCTTCCAGAGCTTCACGACGGCCAGCGCGCTGAAGCGCCCCACCAGGGAGTAGCCGGCCATGTTCCAGGTGCCGAAGTGCTCGCTGCCGCCGGTGAGCTCGAGGTTCAGGGAGAGCGGCCCGATGAGCTTCTGCTCCACGCCCAGGCCGAACTGGGCCGTGAAGCGCAGGGGGCTGCTGCCCGGCGCCATGCCCATGCTGATGAGGCTGTAGACGTGGCGGCTGCCGAGCTTCAGGCCGGCGTTCAGCCCGTGGAGGTCGTCCCCCCAGAGCCGGAAGCGGTGGATGCCGCCGCCGATGAAGTTGAGGACGCCGATCGCCTCACCCTCCGAGCCGTCGACGGCGACGTTCACGACGCCGATCTGCCAGCCCTCGAGCTTGGTGGTGACGTTCAACACCGAGAGCTGGGTGCCCTTCAGCTCCGGGGTGATGTTGAAGCCGGCGGAGAGCTGGGCGCCGTGGACCGGGCCGTGGGCCACGTTGAAGCCCGCGGCGAGCTGACCCCCGCGGACCTCGCCCGCGACGTTGAAGCCGGCCGTCGCCTGCAGGCCCTTGAGATCGCCGCTGGTGATGTTGAAGCCGGCGGAGAGCTGCACGCCGGAGGTGTCGCCCCCGACGATGTTGAAGCCCGCGGCGAGCTGGCCCCAGCGCAGGTGTCCGCGGGCGATGTTCCCGCCGGCGGCCACCTGCAGCATCCGGGAGGAGCCCGCCAGCCGGTTGCCACCCACGGCGATCTGGGCGCCGGAGCCGCGGCCGGCCGAGTTGCCGACGAGGCTCAGCTGGAGGCCCTGCATCTCCTCGTCGACCAGGCTGAGCCCGAAGCCGAGGGCGAGCCCGTCGAGGGCGGTCGAGCGGGCCCCCAGGAGGTGGAGCTGGAGGCTGTGGCGGTAGGCGTGCTGCGGGGGCAGCGGGAGGAGGCCGAAGCCGAAGAAGCGGTCCTCGATCCGGGCGAGGTCCGCCGGGGGGAACTCGCCCCGGGCCACCGCCACCTCCCGGGGGATGATGCGCAGCCCCTCGGGCCCGAGGCCGGCGGGGGTGCCGCTCTCCAGGGTGATGCGCCCGGCCGAGAGCTGCTGGCCGTCGTCGAGGGTGATCTCGTAGGTGCCGGGCTGCAGCCCGAGGACGACCGGGCTGCCGGCGGGCTTCTTCAGCTCGGCGACGAGGTGGCCGGCGGTGTCGCGCAGGTAGACCCGGCCGCCGAGCTCGGCGGCGATGACGAGGGTGCTGCTCGCCTGGCGCAGGTCGGTCATGACCACGTCACCCGTGCCCGAGAGCTGGAAGTCGTAGTTCGGGTGCTGGGCGCCGCCCTGGGTGCGCTCGGTGCGGGCCAGGGTCTCGCGGAAGGCGAACTGGTAGGCCTCGGCGAGGGTGACGGTCTGGTCGGCGTCCGAGTCGGCGGCGCCGCGCAGGCCGGAGACCAGGTAGTGGGTGAAGAAGGAGCCCCCGATCCGATCCGACTCCTGCGAGGCCTCGTCGGCCGAGCTGGAGGTGAGGATCGCCTGACCCTTCACCTGCCGGGAGTCGTCCACCAGGAAGGGCGCGCGGGCGACGCCGCCCTTGGCCCGGGTCAGCGCGCCCGAGGCGCAGGAGTCGAGCACGGCGATCCGCACGTCGGTCTTCATGGCCTCGAGGGCCTTGCGCAGCTCACGGTAGCCGTAGCGCTCCTTGCCCAGGAGCAGCCCCTCCTCGTCGGAGTGGCCGGAGTAGTAGAAGATCAGCTCGATGCGATCCGCGCTGCCCGCGGCGGCCTGCAGGCGCTCCCGGGCGGTGACGAGGGCCTGCTCGAGGCCCTCGCGGTCGGTGTTCAGGGCGAGGATGCGGTCGGCGCCGGCCACGCCCCCCAGCTCGGAGAGCAGGTCGCTGACGGCCTCGGCGTCCGAGCGGGCGAAGCGCAGGCGGGTGCGATCGGGCCCCCCGTCGTTCGCCGCGGTGATCAGGGCGAAGCGCCGGGTGGCGGCGGTGGCGGGCAGGACCAGCCCGGCGGCGGCGAGGAGGATCAGGATCCGAGTGAGTCGATGGGCGAGGCAGCTCATGGCGTCTCCTTCCGGAGGTCGAAGCGGAGGAAGTCGATCCCTTGGGGCAGGAGGGAGCGCAGGGCGTCCCCCTCCTGTCCCTGCTCCAGCGCGGCGCGCAGGGCGCTCGCCTCGAAGGGCTCATCGGAGACGAAGAAGTAGAAGCGCTCGAAGCGCGGGGCGTCGTCCAGCTCGTAGGCGCGGTCGAGGCTCACCTTCCCCGAGGGCTCGAGCGGAACGGAGTGCAGCCCGCCGCGCCCGGCCAGGTGGTCGGTGAGGGTGCCGCGGCCGTCGAGGGAGAGGATGAGGCCGTGGTGCTTGCCGGCGGCGGTGTAGGCGACCTGCAGCAGGTCCCCGGGGCGGGCCAGGGCGCCGGAGGTGAGCTCCTCGTCTCCGGCGGCCGTCTTGCGGTGCACGTGCAGCCGGGCGTCGAGGCCCTTGATGGTCGTGTGCTCGAGGCCTCCGTTGGGGTCCACGCCCACCGGCGGCGGCCCCCGGAGGAGGAAGACGGCCAGGGCGGCGGCGGCGGCCAGGGTGGGCAGGCCCCAGAGCAGGGGACGGGAGGAGCGCTGACGGCCGGCCTCCCGCTCGGTGACCTCCTGGAGGTGGCGGCGGCGCTCGATGGCCCGGGCCAGCTCCTCGGCCGGGTGGGCCGCGAGGATCGCGCGGTTGCTCTCCTCGAGGGCGGCGAGGCGCGCGGCCTCGGCCGGGTCCGCCTCGATCCGGGTGCGCAGCTCGGCGGCCTCGGCCTCCGGCAGCTCGCCGAGCGCGAGGCGCTCGAGCTTCCACTCGGGAATGGGTGAGTTCGGGGTGGTCATGCCTGGGCTCCTTCCCGCATCTCGACCTCCCGGGCGATGGCCTTGAGCCCCCGGAGGCGCTTGCGGACGCCGGAGACGCTCATCCCCACCTCTCCGGCGACCTCCTCGAGGGTCATCCCGTCGAGGAGGTGGAGGGTGGCGATGGTCGCGGTGGACTCGGGGACCTCCTGGAAGAGCCGCGAGAGGAGGGAGCGGGCCTCCTTGCGAGGATCGTCGTCGGTGGAGCGCGCGATCAGGTCGAGGAGCTCACCGTCCGCGACCTCGGGCCGACGCCCCTGGCTCCGGATGCGGTTCAGGCAGGTGTTGGTGGCGATCCGGAAGAGGAGGGAGGAGGCGCCGCGATCCTCCAGGCGGTCCTGGTGGCGGAGCACCTGGACGAAGACGTCCTGCATGGCATCGAGGGCGGCCTCCTCGTTTCCGAGCAGACGGCGGCAGCGGCGTAGCACCATGGGTCCATACCTGCTGTAGAAGGTTTCGAGATCGACGGGCACAGTCGGCTCTCCCCGTGGGTCTTTCACCCTCTTCAACACCGGGCGGTCCCGGAGGTGTCACTCCTGGATCGTTTTTTCTTCGACGGCCGCCGGGGCCTCGAAGGGCAGGGCCACGACCGAGCGGGGCCAGGGGGCCCCCTCGTCTCCGCTCCCCCGCAGGGCGAAGACCACGTAGCGCCCCCCCGGCGAGCAGCCCAGGCGCTCCGGGGAGACCCCGGAGATGGCCTGGAGGGCCTCCTGGAAGTGCTTTCCGACCTTCCCGGGGCCGGCCGCCTCGCCCAGGCGCAGCTCGCTGGCCCACACCCCGCCCTCCTCGACCAGGCGCAGGCCCTTCCCCGGGGGGCAGCGCTCCACCGGGGGCCGGTAGCCCCCGGCCTCCAGGAGCCGCAGGGCCCGCTCCCGATCCGCCGCCTCCACCAGGAGGAAGTCCGTGATCCGCCGGCCCTCGCCCGTCCCCACCACCGTGAAGAGCAGGCTCCTGCCTCCCGGCGCCCGGGAGAGGTAGGCCAGCCGCCGCTCGTCCTGGGAGAACCCGACCCGGAAGCCCCCGAGGTCCACCGGCTCGATCTCCGGTGCCACGGCGGCGCCCCCTACCCCGCCATCCCGCCGGGGCGCGCCTCCCTCGGCATCCGCCTCAGCCTCCGCGTCAGCGGTCTTTTCTGGGGGTTTCTCGCTGGCCTCGCGCACCCCGGGCCCGCTCGCCGGCTCCTCACCGGGACACCCCCAGCCCCCCAGCACCACGCTGCAGATCAGGAGACGCCCGAGCAGCCGGCGCAGGCTCACGGCAGGAACTTCTCCGGGTGGGCCAGCTTCTGCGGCAGGTACTCGTCGATGACGTAGTTCAGGCCCCACTTCGCCAGGGCCTGCTGCTCGGCGCGGACGCCCATCTTCAGCAGCTGCTCGATGGCCTTCTGCCACTTCTTGTGGTGCTGGAAGAAGGGATCGTTCTTGAGGGCGTCGTTGGCCCGCTTGATGTCCACGTCCTGCAGCTTGTGGGTGGCGTCCCGGAGGTTGAAGTCGATGATGTCCTGCGGCGCCACCCCCAGGAAGCGCGCCTGGGGCACGCAGAAGAACTGGTTGATGTGGGCGGCGTTGCCCGAGCCCACCTTCAGGGTCCGGTAGATGTTCGAGATCCCGTAGGGATCGCAGTCGACGAAGGCGTAGACCGGGATGTTCTTGGAGTCGGCCAGCCGCCGGATGAAGCGCCGGGTGGCCCGGGTGGGCACCCCGCCCATCGAGATCAGGATGCAGTTGGAGCTGCGCCAGAACTTGTGGGTGGCCAGGCGCTGGAACATACCGCCGGTCTCGATGGCCAGGATGAACTTGGCCTTGGTCTCGAAGCGCAGGTGCTCCACCGAGTGGGGGATGGTGTAGGCCCCCGAGCCGAAGCGGGTGCAGTCGATCCGCAGCTCCTCGCCGGTCTCGTAGTCCCGGTCGATGACCACCAGCTCACCGCTGACGGCGCCGCCGTGGTCCTCGGGGTAGAAGCGCAGCTGCTCGCGGCTGACGTCGTGCAGCGCGAACATGGCCTCGATGTCGTCCATCACCGAGTCGGACTCGGCCTGCTCGTTGAACTTGGCCGGGCCCCAGTTCTTGCTCTGGTAGTAGGCGTCTCGCTTGGTGGCGAAGTCGTCGGTCTCCACCATGTACTTCGAGAGCGCCATCAGCTTCAGGGTCTGCGCGAAGCCCTTGGCGGTGTTGTAGGTCAGCGCCCGGGTCTTCCGGGACTGCCCGATCTTGAAGTAGCCGTTGCGAGAATCGTAGCGAACGTTGGAGAGCGAGCGCACCGGGAAGCGCAGCTCGGGCTTCTGGTTCTTGCTCACGGCCTGGTGGATGCTGCTGGCGCTCCCCTCGATGGCCTCGACGGTGATCTTGTCCAGCTTCTCCTTCGCCGCCGTCTTGGCTGCGCTCTTGCGCCGGGTGCCGCCGCCGCCGGCGGCCTCCCGGGTGGAGAGGGTGCCGCTGCCCTCGGTCTGCCTCGCGCTCTTCTTCGTCGCCTTCTTCTTCTTCGCCATGATCAGCCGTTCTTCCGGGAGCGATGGAGGATGCCGGTCAGGTCCTCGACCGCCTGGTCCTTCTGCTTTTCGGAGAGGGAGAGGATCTCCTGCAGGGCCTCACCGATGATGGGAATGAAGGTCTCGATGTGGCTGCGCTTGCGCATCTCGTCGGCCTCCCGGCGGCGCTTGCGGATGAAGATCCCCAGGCGGCGGCCGCACTCCTGCAGGGCGAGGCGCAGCTCCTTGAGGATCTCGTCGTAGGAGGCGATGGCCTCCTTGGCCTCGGAGGTGAAGGGCACCCAGACGCTGGTGAACTCGGCGAAGATCACCAGGGGTCCGGTGGGCAGCGCGCCCCGCGACTGCTGCAGGCCGTAGTTGCGCCACCCCGCGCTCGCCACGGCCTTGCCGATGGCGCAGGCGTTCTGCTGGTACTGCAGGGGCACCCGGTTGGCGAAGCGGTAGACCCGGGCCAGCTCGTCGGCCGGGAGGTTGCCGCCCCAGGCGAGGGCGACCTCGACCTGGAAGGGGTTGCCCCGATAGATGGCCGGGCGCCGGGTCGTGCTGGTGGTGAAGGCCGGCTCGTAGCCCTGGGCCCGCAGGCCCGAGATCAGCCCGTCGAGCATCACGTCCTCGCCGATGGGGCTGATGCAGGAGGTGGGCGGGGCGAGGATCTTCACCTGCGGGATCGCCGAGGCCAGGGCCTCGGCGTCGCGGGTGGCGACGCTGGCCGGCCTCAGGCTCGCTCGCAGCTTCGCCTTGTCGATGATCTCCTTGGCCACCCGGGGTGTCACCCGCGAGAAGTCGTTGCAGAGCGCCGCCTGCAGGGTCTTGGCCCGGGTGGAGTGGAGCATCTTGATGAGCAGACCCAGCTCGACCCCGTAGGGGTGCGGCTTGATCTCCCGCGGCTCCTCCGGGAGCTGATCCGAGGCCCGGGGGAAGTGCACCCAGTCGCTCTTGGGCGCCTTGTAGCGGATCGAGGTGTGGGGGTTGGCCATGTGGGTGAGCTCCACGTAGCCGTCCACGCCGCGCATCCCGCGCCGGTAGGTGCCCTCGAGCTCGATCTCCACCCGCGTGCCGTGGTTCTTGTCGGGCCAGTCCTCCTCCTTGTCCACCAGGATCTTCGGCTTGTTCTTGGAGGTGTCCATGACCAGCTCGAAGTAGTGGGCGGCCTTCTTGGGGCCGGTGCGGGAGTGGATCACCACCGGCATCCCGGTGGTGAGCTGGCCGTACATCCCCGCCGCGCTGATGCCGATGCCCTGCTGCCCCCGGGACTGCTTGAGGCTGTGGAACTTCGAGCCGTAGAGCAGCTTGCCGAAGATCTTGGGGATCTGCGCCGCGACGATGCCCGGGCCGTTGTCCTCCACCGAGAGCCGGAAGCGGCTCTCGCCCTTCTCCTCGATCTCGATGACCAGGTCGGGCAGGACGCCGGCCTCCTCGCAGGCGTCGAGGGAGTTGTCGACGGCCTCCTTCACGGCGGTGAGCAGCGCCCGGGAGGGGCTGTCGAAGCCGAGGAGGTGACGGTTCTTGGAGAAGAACTCGGAGACCGAGATCTCGCGCTGGCGGGCGGCCATCTCGGTGGCGGTCCGCCGCCGCCGGGCCTTGCCCCGCTTCGCCGGCTTGCCCTCCACCTCGGGGGCCACCTCGAGGGTCTCTTCCAGGGTCTCCTCCAACGTCTCCTCGGTGGGCACGGCCTTCCGGGTGTTCTTCCGGGCCGACTTCTTCGCCGCCTTCTTGGCCGGCTTCCTCGCGGTCTGCCGGGCGGGGGCCTTGCCGGCCTTCTTGCCGGGGGGCTTCTTGCCCGCCCCGGCCTTCCCGGCGGTCTTCTTCGCCACCTTCTTCCCCGACTTCTTGGCGGTCTTCTTGGCGGTCTTCTTCTTGGAGGAGGAGCCGCTGCTCGCCTTGGCGGCGAAGAGGGATCCCTGTCCTGGCATAGCGGGCGGGTGCCGAGTCATCGATCTCCCTGCCTTGCGGTCTGAAGCGGGCCTTCTCCCCGCACCTCCCGACGGATCACTTCCGAGGGGACCACGGGGCGCGCGGTTTGTAGCAGCGCGTCTGGGACCGTGCAATGGCGTTCCCGGTCGCGTTTCCCGCCAAAACCGGGCGCTTCCCGTCTCAGGCGCCGGTCGGGGCGTCCAGGACCGCGAGCAGGGATCGGGCCAGGCGCGGCAGCTCGAGCTCGGGCTCGCTCCCCACCTCTCCCAGGATCCTCGCGCCGGTGAGCGCGGCCAGCCGGCCGGGGTTGTCGCGCACCGAGGGGTCCTCCTCCGGGGAGGGCAGGCCGGGGGGCCGGTTGAAGACCACGCCGAGGCAGGGGAGGCCTCGGCCCGCGAGCACCTCCAGGGTGAGGCTCGCGGCGTTGAGGCAGCCCAGGGTGTTGGGCACCACCACCAGCACCGAGAGCCCCCAGCGGGCCGCCAGATCCGCGGAGGTCAGGGAGCCGATCAGGGGTGAGAGGAGGCCCCCGGCGCCCTCCACCAGGAGCAGCGCGTGGCGGGCCCGGAGGGCCTCGAAGGCGGCGTCGAGGACCGAGAGCTCGGGGGTGAGGCCGGCCCACTCGGCGGCCACCGCGGGGCTGACCGGCGGGCCGAAGCGGTAGGGGCAGACCCGCTCCAGGGGATCGAGGCGCCCGGTGGCCTCCCACAGGGCGGTCGCGTCGGCCGGGACGAGGCCACCCTCGGGCCCCGGGCGGCAGCCGCTCTCGAGGGGCTTCATCGCCCCCACCGTGAGGGGTGCCGGCAGCAGCCCCTCGAGGGCGCGGATCAGCCCCACGCCCAGGTGGGTCTTGCCCACCTCGGTGCCGATGCCGGTGACGAGGATCGCGTGCATGGGAGACAGTCTATTCGAGCGCTTGACTCGCACCCATGGTCCTGGCGAGCATCAGAGGATGCGCGGCGCCCTACCCCTGCTCGCCCTCTCGGCCACCCTCCTGCTGCCCGGCACCTCCCTGGCCCAGGACGAGTTCGGAGATCCGCCGGCCCCCGCCTCGCGCCCGGCGAAGGACGAGAAGAAGCCGCCCCCGGCGGTGAAGGAGCGCCCCGAGGAGAAGGGACCCCTGGCGACCCCGCGGGAGGGCGCCCCCAAGACGGTGGTGGTGGTCTTCTCCGCCGACCCCTACTCCAGCCGGATCGCCAACCACCTTCAGCACATCGCCGACGAGCGGGTCGCCCGCACCGCGGCCCTCGATCCGATCCCGGTGCAGCCCACCCTCCTCGAGAGCTCCCGGCCCGCCGGCTTCGATCGGATCGAGGAGGCGCGGGAGAAGGTGAAGGAGGGGCAGACCGCCTACGAGAACCTCGACTTCGAGGGCGCGGTGCGCTCCCTCGAGGACGCCCTCACCGCCTACGGCGAGGGCCTGCCCGCCCTCGGCCACGACCTCGACGAGTTCGCCGGCGCCTACGCGCGCCTGGGCGCCACCCAGTACTTCGCCGGCGATCCCGAGGCCGCCAAGGAGGCCTTCAAGAAGGCCAGCCTCCTCTCGCCGGAGCACAAGCCCGATCCCACGGTCTTCTCGCCGGACCTGATGGAGTTCTTCGACAAGCAGCGGGAGGAGGCCCTTTCGGCCGCCACCGGCGTGCTGACGGTGAACTCGCGGCCCGGCGACGTGGAGGTCTGGGTCGACGGCCGCTACCGCGGCATCACGCCCACCACCCTCGAGGATCTGCAGGTGGGCGATCACCACGTGGTGGTCCGCCGGCGGGGCTACTACCCCAGCGCCGAGGTCACCACCCTGGCGCCGGCCGATCTCACCACCCTCGAGACCGGCCTGCGGGCCGGCCCCCAGGTCTCGGCCTACGAGTCCGCCGTGCGGGCGGCCCTGAAGGACGTCGGCCCCCGGGAGCTCCCGGACAGCGTGCGCGCGGTGGCGGCCATGTTCGGCGCCGAGCGGGTGGCCCTGGTGGGCGTGTTCACCGAGGAGGACGGAGTCAAGCTGGCCCTCACCTCCTACGACATCCCCTCGGCGGCCCGGAACCTCGAGGAAGAGACCCGGATCAAGCCCTGGACCCTCCCCGGGCGCCAGGCGGCGGTCGCCTTCTTCGACGCCCACCTGCCCGGGGTGGCCGCGGTGGCCGCGCCGCCCCCGGCCGTGACCTTCTGGCAGCAGCTGCCCCCCTACACCAAGACCTGGTGGTTCTGGACCGCGGCCGGCGCGACCCTCGCGGCAGTGGGCGGTGGCATCGCCCTGGCGGCGACGGCCCAGCAGGAGCCGGCCCGGGACAACAGCCTGGTCATTCTGGGCCTTCCCTGACGCGAATCCCGCTTTTCTCCAGGCGTTCCGGGGGCTTGGCGTGGGTCGGTCGATCGCCCTAGGGACTCCAGTTGACGATTGGAGCTAGACTTTCCCCCATGAGCAACCTCTCTCGGTACCTGCTCGCCGCCGCCTTGCCGGTGCTCGCCCTCGGCGTGCTGCCCACGCAGGCGGCCAAGGGTCCCCGCAAGGCCCAGGCGTTCCTGATTCCCTTCAACTCCGACTCCGCGGCCATGACGACCCGGATCGGGGGGCTCGTCGAGAAGTCCCTGAAGCTGGAGAAGGACCTCGAGGTCGTGGACCTGAACGAGGTTCTCGGCGCCCCGCCGCCGACGAGCCTGGAGGCCGCGCGCAAGAAGGCCCAGGAGCTCCTCGGCGCCGGCAAGCAGGCCTACGCCGACGTGAACTTCGAGAAGGCCGAGGAGAAGCTGAAGGCCGCCATCGAGATCTGCCGGGAGAACGCCGCGTGGATGCCTCGGATCCCCGAGTACACCGAGGCCCTGGCCTACCTCGCCGGCTCCTACGTGCTCGAGGGCGAGACCCAGGAGGGCCAGAAGATCCTCAAGGAGCTGCTGCTCTTCAAGCCCGACTTCCGCGTCGATCCCGAGAAGCTCGATCCCTCTCTCCAGAACATCGTCGAGCAGGTCCGCGAGCGCATCCAGAGCGGCTCGGTCGGCTCGATCTCGGTCTACAGCAACCCCCCGGGCGCCCGGATCTTCATCGACGAGAAGGAGATGGGCTTCACCCCGGCGAGCCTCGACCGCATCCCGACGGGCATGCACGTCCTCCGGCTGGAGGCCCTCGGCACCTTCCCCTACGGCGAGGTGGTCGAGATCATCCCCACCGAGGACAAGGTGGTCCGGGCCAACCTCGAGCCCACCGAGGAGTACAAGAAGCTCGCCATCGTCGTGCGCGAGGTCGGCAAGGAGATCACGGCCGGCAAGGTCGGCGCGGGCATGCACAAGCTCGGCTCCTTCGTCGGGCTCGACTGGGCCTTCTACGGCATCGTCACCCAGACCTACGGCGAGGTCACCCTCGAGCTCTGGATCGTCTCCATCAGCGGGCAGACCCGCATCGCCTCGCGCCGCACCAACTTCCCCGACTCCGAGTTCGCGCTCGACAAGAACGTCGAGTCCTTCGTGAAGGACCTGCTCAAGGACGCCCGGAAGCGAGCAGTGCACGTGGCCGAGTCGGACGATCCCCTCGAGCGCCGCAGCGGCGAGGACGAGTGGGGCGAGGGCGCGAAGAAGGGGAAGAAGAAGCGCACCCTGGACGTGAGCGAGGCGGACGTCACCTCGGGCCGGGGCGGCAGCGACGACCCCCTCGAGGGCATGGACGGGATGGACGACTGGTAGGGGGCGCCCCTACTGCAGGTTGACGATCTCGGTCGTCACCTGGTCCGCCACGATGTTGACGGTCACCGTCTTGCGGCGGCCGTCCGCGGCCTCGAGCACGATGGTGTGCTTGCCGGCCGGCAGCTCGTAGTTGATCAGCGGCGTGCGGCGGCCGGTGCTGCGGCCGTCGATGGTCACGTTGGCCCAGGTGGGCTTGGCGTTGAGCCGCAGCAGGCCCTTGCCGGCGGGTTGGGTGTCGGTGGTGCGAGCGCCGCTGCCACTGCTGCCGCTGCGGCCGCTGCGCCGGCCCCGATCCCGGGGGGTCTTGCGGGGCGCCGTCTTGCCGCAGTTCTCCTTCTCCAGGAGGGTCGCGGTGACCGTCTTCTCGCTGTCGGTGGGGCCGAAGGTGACCGTCTGGCTCCAGGGCTCGTAGCAGCCCTCCTTCTCCACCTCGACCTGCAGGCTGCGGGAGGTGTCGATCTCCTCGAGGGTGACCGGGGTCGTGCCCCGATCCTCGCCGTCGACCGTGACCTCGGCGTCACCCGGCTCGGAGAGGATGACCAGGGTGCCCGAGGCCGGCATCAGCTGCGCGGTGATGGTCTTCTCGGCGCCGGCGACCGGGGTCCACTCGTAGGTCTGCTCCCGGTAGCCCAGCTTGCGCACGACGACGGTGTGCGCCTTGTCGGCCTCGATCTCGGTCGAGCGCCAGGGCGCGTTGCCGCCGTCCTTGACGAGGTTTCCGTCGAGGATGACCTGCGCGTCGAGGGGTACGGGCACGACCAGCACCGTGGAGACCCCACCACCGGCCTTCTGCAGGGTGACGTCGACCGTGGCGGTCTGCCCGGCGCCCACCGTCGTGGTGGTCGCGAAGGGCTCGTAGCCGTCGTGCTCGACCCGGATGTTGTACACCCCGACCGCCCGGCGCGAGTCGATGAAGGGGATGGTCCCGGTCGGCTGATCGTTGAGGAAGACCGCGGCGCGCCGGGGGGTCCCCCGGATGATCAGGGAGCCGGTCTGGGCGGAGGCGGCGTTCTGGGTCATCCACCAGGCGACGCCGCCGCCGGCCCCGAGGACCACGACGAAGGCCATCGCCAGGAGGATGGCGCGGCCGGCGCCGCTCTTGCGGGTCTGCCGCTCCATCTTGGGCGGCTTGCCGCCGCGCTTCTCCTCGATGGGGCGGCGCCCCTCGGCCACAGTGCGCAGCTCCTCGGGAACGGCGATCGGCCGGAGGGCCGGCGAGACGCCCGAGGGGGGGCCGGGATCCGGCAGCCGGGGCACGCCACCGATGGAGTCGGCGCCCAGGGGCTGGGAGCCCGGCACGGGGGCCGGCGGCATCGCCGGCATGGGCATCGGTGCCCGGGGCTGGGTCGAGCCGTGGTAGGGATCGGCGGGATGCGGCGCCGGCGAGACGCCGGGCTGGGTGCCATCGCCGGAGGGGTGCGGGTAGCCCGGCTGGGTGCCCGGCGCGCCGGGAGGGTAGCCGGGGGTCGCGGCGGGGGCCCCATAGCCGGGGTAGGCGCCCGGCGGTCCGGCGGCCGCCGGCGGGTAGGCGCCCGGATGCGTCCCGGGGGCGACGCCGGGCTGGGTGACCGGGCTCGTGCCCGGCGCCACGCCAGGAGGGCCGTAGCCCGGATCGGTCCCGCCGGCCGCCCCGGGGCCGGCGCCGGGGTTGAAGACCTCGGTGCGATCCGCCGCCGCGGCCGGCGCGGCGGGCTCGTCCTCCTCGAGGTCGATGTCGACATCGACATCCTGCCCGAGGGAGGCCGAGAGGGCCGCCTGGTTGCGGACCTTCTCGCGCTCGAGATCCTCGGCGAAGGCCGACTTCATGAAGGACGAGAGGTCCTGCCGCGAGAAGATCGAGTCGGAGGTGATGAGGAAGCGCTGGAGGGCGTCCTGCAGATCGTTACACCACTGGTAGCGATCGTCGACGTCCTTCGCGAGGGCCTTCATCACGATGCCCTCGAGCTTGTCGTCGATCCGCCGGTTGTAGGTGCTCGGCGGGACGACGTCGACGTTGCGGACCTTCTCCAGGGTGGAGAAGTCGCTCTCCCCCACGAAGAGGCGCTCGCCGGTGAGCATCTCGTAGAGGCAGACGCCGACGGCGAAGACGTCGGAGCGGCGGTCGAGGGGGAGGCCCCGCACCTGCTCCGGTGACATGTAGCCGAACTTGCCCTTGAGGATGCCCGCCTGGGTGCGGCTGGCCTTGTTCGCCGCCTTGGCGATACCGAAGTCGATGACCTTCACCTCGCCCTCGAAGGAGACGAGGACGTTCTGCGGCGAGATGTCCCGGTGGACGATGTTCAGGTCGCGACCGGCGGCGTCCTTCTTGCGGTGGGCGTAGTCGAGGCCCTCGCAGAGGCGGCCGACGATGTAGCAGGTCATCGGGATCGGGAGGATCTCCCCCCGGCGACGCATGCGGTCGAAGATCGCCTTGACGTCCTTGCCCGAGATGTACTCCATCGCGATGAAGTACGAGTCGGCGATCTTACCGAGGTCGTAGATCTGGGCGATGTTCGCGTGCTGCAGCTGCACGCTGATCTTCGCCTCGTCGATGAACATCGTGATGAACTCGTCATCCTCGGCGATGTTCGGCAGGATCCGTTTGATGGCCAGGAGTCGCTCGAAACCCTCCACGCCCGTGGCCTTCGCTTTGTACACCTCCGCCATACCGCCGACGTTGACGCGGTCGATCAGGAGGTACTTTCCGAAGGGGACTGGTTTCTTCACGCTCGAACCGGGTGGAGGCCTCCGGTCAGACGGAACTCAGGCGGGCTGCTTCCCCGTTCCGACCTTCTGGACCTCCCGAAACAATCGATGAATTTCGGGAACTTGGACGTTCGACGGTATCCCGGGGCGTCACCTGGCGTCAATTCGCCTCTTCCGGCGGGATGAGAGCCTTGAGGGGCACCACCACCGGCCCCTCGTCGGCGATCGCGATGGCCGCGGGCCCCGTCAGGACCCCGCCCGACCCCACCACCGTCAAGCTGCCGCTCATCCGGTCAGCGGCCAGGCAGTAGAAGACGGTGCCGACCGGGTGGCCGCCCACCTCCAGCACCGGCGCCTCGCAGGGGTGGACCCGCAGCACCTTCCAGTCCTCGACCGGCTCTCCCGCGACGAGGTAGTGGGGCCCGTAGCCGAGCCGGGTCATCGCCGAGAGCCCCTCCTGGAGGGGCGCCGGGCTCTCCGGCAGCGGGCCGGGCTCGCCCCCCCCGAGGAGGAGCTGGATCCGGGCCTGCTCCAGGGCGATCTGGGCGATCTTGTCGGCGGTCACCAGGGCCCCGGGACGGGCGTCGGGGATCACCAGGGCCTCGAGCACCACCGTCAGGAAGAACACCAGGTAGACCAGCCGGACCCGGCGGGCGTCCCCCGCCTTCCAGGCCGCGTGGATCGCCACCAGCCCCAGCGCCAGGACCGCGACGAGGACCGGCCCCCAGAAGAGCACCACCGGCTTGCGGTCGACCGCGGCGACCGGCGCGTCGGCCACGGTCAGGAAGAGGTTCACCTCGCGCCAGGACCAGGCGGCGAGGATGGCGGTGAGGATCGCGACGGGCGCGACCTCCCAGCGGCGGGCGGTCTGCATCAACCACCTCCCAGGGCGCGGGTGGGATCCAGGCGCGCCGCGCGCAGCGCCGCGGGCGCGGCTCCGCCCAGGGCGAAGAGCAGCGCCGCCAGCAGCGCGCCGGGCAGGAGCCAGAGCGGCCAGGTGAAGAAGGACTCGGGCTTGAAGGGGAAGTCGGGCATCCAGGAGAGCGCGGCCACGTCGGTGCCGAGCGCGGCGCCGAGACCGAGGGCCACCCCCATGATCCCCCCGAGGAGGCCCGCAGCGGCGGCCTCACCGAGCACGACGCTCGCGACGTCCCGGCGGCGCGCCCCCACCGCGCGCATCACGCCGATCTCCCGGGTGCGGGCCACGACGCCGGCGAAGGCGGCCCGGGCGATGGCCACCGCGGCGAGCCCGAGGATCAGGAAGGAGAGGAAGGAGAGCGCGCCGGTGGTCAGCCAGATCGCGCCGCCGACCTGCTCGGCCAGGCGGTGCTGGTCGTCCTTGATGGCGAGCCCCATCCGCTCCACCTTCGCCTTGATCTGGGCGGCCCGCTCCACCTGATCCAGCTCCAGCACGACGGCCTGGTACTCCCCGGCGGCCTCCTCCCCGCCCCAGCGGCGGTTGAGCTCGCGCACGGTCTCCAGGGGCAGGGTGACGCCGCCGAGGAGGGCGCGATCCGAGACGCCGACCAGCTCGAGGGTCAGGTCGGTGGAGGGACCCCGCCGCGCGCCGCTGGCGACGTAGGAGCGCCCCAGGGTGAGGGGGAAGCGCAGGCCGGTGACCATGGCGGGGTCGAGCTTGGGCAGCCCCCGGGAGGTGGCGAAGCCGTGGTTGTAGACCTCGAGGAGGCGCCGCGAGATCACCACCGGCACCACGCCCTCGGCGTCGGGCTGGAAGGCCTGCCCGGCCGGCAGGTCCCCGGCCAGGTAGTCGCGCTCCACGCCCTGCCCGATGATCTCCAGCCCCATCCGCAGGCGGTGGCCGAAGAAGTCCCCGTCGTAGCGGCTGACGGCCGGGGGGAGCAGCTCCATCTTCCGGTAGAGGCGCGCCACGCCGGGCAGGACCTCGAGGCGCCCGAGGGCTGCCTCGTCGAGCTTGCCGCCGCCGAGGAGGGAGCCGAGGGCCACCTTCGAGGGCACCACCTCGAGGTGGGTGGCCTCCACCGGGAAGATCTCCTGACGGACGATGCGGGAGATCCCGGCGCCCAGCCCCACGAAGTAGACGAAGGCGGCGACCCCCACCGCCACCCCGGCGCTCGAGAGGAGGAAGGCGCGGCGGTCGCGGCGCAGGTTCATCGCGACCAGGTGAGACCAGCGGCGCGGCTTCATCGGGCGCCCTCTCCCACCTCGGCCGGCTCGAGGCGTCCCTCGACCAGGCGCAGCACCCGCGAGGCCCGCTCGCTGACCCGCGCCTCGTGGGTCGCCACGACCAGGGTCATCCCCTTCGCGTGCAGCTCCCCGAAGAGATCGAGGATCTTCTGCCCGGTGGCCTCGTCGAGGTTCCCGGTGGGCTCGTCGCAGAGGAGGATCCGCGGCCGGGCCGCGAGCGCCCGGGCGATGGCCACCCGCTGCCGCTCGCCTCCGGAGAGCGCGTCGGGCCGGCGATCGGCGAAGGCCTCGAGGCCGACGGCCGCGAGCATCTCGCGGGCACGCTCGCGCAGGGCGGCGTCGGGGTCGTCCGGGCGGGCGAACCAGAGGCCCAGCACCACGTTCTGCAGGGCGGTCATCGCCGGGACCAGGTTGAAGGACTGGAAGACGAAGCCGATCTCACCGGCCCGCAGCCGGCTGCGGCCGTCGTCGTCGAGCGCCTTCAGATCGGAGCCGGCGACCGAGGCGCTGCCCTGGAAGTCGGAGTCCAGGGCGCCGATGAGGTTCAGGAGGGTGCTCTTGCCCGAGCCGCTGCGGCCCAGGATGGCCAGGTAGTCCCCGCTGCCGACCTCCAGGTCCACCGCGTCGAGCACGGCGCGCTCCTGCGCGCCATCGCGATAGGACTTGCTGACCTGGGAGAGACGGATCACGGCTGCGGGGCACCCCCGCTCTCGGACGCCGGCAAGGGCTCGAGATTCACCTGGAGGCGGGTCACCACCTCGCTCTTGCCCGGCAGGACCCCGAGGGAGAGGTGATCGAACTTCTCGAGGGTCGCGCGCATCTTCCGGAAGGCCAGGGCCGCCGTCATCCCGGTGGGGCCACCCCCGAGGCGCTCCGAGTCTACCTCGCCCAGGGCGGTCAGCAGGCGATCGACCTGCAGCACGGCGCCGAAGCTCCCCTCTCGCGTGAGCCGGGCGGCGTAGGGCGCCTGCTTCAGGTTGGCCCCGTAGCCCTCCGTCTTCCCCGCGTGGCGACGCAGGGCGGCCGCGAAGGCGCCCTCGCCCCCGGTCGCCACCAGGTCGTCCCCGATGACGCCGAAGGTCATCCCCTCGCCGAGGTGGTACTTGATGGTGAAGGCCTCGCTCCCCTCGATCTCGCCGCGGACCACGTCCGCCCGCAGCGCCGGCGCGAGGGCCTCGGCCGCCAGGGGCAGGAGCTCCCGCACCTTCTTCGGATCCTTCAGCCCGGCCCGCACCTCCGCCCGCACGTAGGCGAAGGGGTTGGTGCGCCGCAGATCGAGCGAGGGCATCCGGTCCAGCTCGGCCTCGGCCAGGGGCGTGAGCCCGCCGACGATCTGACCGTCGAAGAGGGGGAGGACCTCCGAGACCTCGACACCCCGCGCGCGGAGCTGGGCCTCCAGGCCCTCGAGGGCGTTGAGCGAACGCAGCTGCGCGGCCCGCTTCCAGACCTCGGGGAAGGAGAGGGAGAAGCGGGCGGCGAGGACGGCCTCGGGGAGGAGGCGGGAGAAGAGGCCCTCGATCCGGCCGGAGTCCGCCGGCGCGAAGATGGGCAGCGCCGTCGCGGCCACCGCACCGAGGTCACCCAGGAGCGCCACCTCGGCCGAGTCGCGCGTCAGGGTGAGGGCGAGCGCCCCGGCGTCGAGGCCCTCCTCCATGCCCTTCAGGCGCCGGTCGGCGCGCGCGACCCCCTCGGGCAGACCCCAGAGGAAGAGGTGGCTGCCGGGGGCCAGGGCCTCGAAGGCCGCGCTGAAGGTCGGCTGCTGGGTGAGGCGAGGAGCCCCACCGGGAGCGAGCACCTGGAAGAGCCGGTCGGGGGCGCCCTTCCCGGGGCTCAGGATCTGGTAGCCGCCCTCGCGGGCCCAGGCGGCGCCGACCTCGCCGTTGGCGAGGAGGGCCTTCTGGTAGCGGACGCCCTCCTCCTCGACGGCCTCGACGCTGCCTCCGGTGCGCTCGCCCCAGAGCTCGGCCAGGGTGGCCTCGAGCTTGGCGCCGTCCTTCACCGGCAGCAGCACCACGAGGTCCTCGGAGTCGGCTGGCAGGTAGCCGGCCGCCGGCCGCGAGGGGTCGAGCCCCCGCTCGCGCAGCGCCTCGGGGTCGGCGGGATCGAAGCCCAGCTGGCGGGTCACGCCCTTGTGGGCGCCGCCGCTGAAGATCCCCAGCCCGATCCGCTCGATCAGCCCCTCGAGGTGCTCCACGGCCCTCACGTGATCGTCGAGCTGCAGGTAGGCCCGGGCGTCACCGGGGACGAGCTCTGCCGGCCCCTCGTTGCCACCACGTCCACGGGAGAGCACCACCACCAGCGCGGCGCCCAGGAGGAGCGCCACCACGGCGCCGGTCCAGGTCGAACGGTTCACTCGCGTCCCCTCGGTCTCGTTGTTCTCGCTGCCTACCCGCCACCGAGCCGGTCGATGGCCTCGATCTCGTCCTGGATGTGGAGGAAGTCCTCCATCTCCCGCACCGTGTTCTCCGTCTCCTCCACCTCGGCCACCAGGGAGTCGAGGTGGTGGGAGACGTCGGCGGGGTCCCGCAGGGTGAGGGACTGCTCGTGCACCAGGCGCAGGAGATCCTCGATCGCCGCCAGCTGATGGGAGATCACCTCGCGGTTCTCCTCACCCCGGGCGTAGCGCTCCAGCCGCTGCCCCATGATGCGGACCCGGCGCTCCTTGATCTCCCGGAGGCGCGGGTTCTCCTCGGTCTCGAGGTCCCGCTTGAGCTCCTCGAGCTCGCGCTCCAGGGAGACCTGCCCGGTGGCGCCGAGGTGGCGCCGGTAGGCGTTGAGCTGGTCGAGGAGGCGCAGGAAGCTCGAGAGCAGGACGTCGATCTGCACCATCGACTGGGAAGCCATCGCGGGCATCCCGCGCCCGAAGCGCTTGTAGTTCTTCTGGATGCCCTCCCGCAGGGCCTTGAGCGCGTCGTAGGTCTGCTGCTGGTTGGCGGAGAGGCCCTCGTAGACCTCCTGCTCCGCCTGCTCGCGATCCTCGCGGCGCTTCTGCTGCCGCTGCCCGTCCACCGCGGCGCGGAACACGCCGAGGCGGGGCACGATGGCGAGGTAGGCCAGCTCCAGGGCGATCCCGGCGGCGAGCAGGAGGGGGGAGCCCAGCACCGTCACCGCGCCCACGACGGCCGCGACGGCGCCGATGTTGGCGGGATGCACCAGGGCCCGGGAGACGTAGCGCGCCGGCGGGCCGGAGGCCCGGGCGCGGGTGAGCCCTCCCTTGGGCTCGAAGGGGACGAGGGCGTCGCTCATCGTCTCGGGAGGTCGAGCCGCGGCCCGGCGGGGCCGCGCCGCCTCACCCCTCGCCGGCCTCGGTCTGGCCCACGGTCTTCTGGGGCGCGGCGGCCTCCTCGGCGGACTCGGTGACCGACTCGGTGGACTCGGTGGTGGCCTCGGTCTCGGTCCGGGCCGGCCCCAGGGCGCCGGCGGTGCCGCCCTCGAGGGTGCGGTCGTCCTCGGCCAGGCCCATCTCCAGCTTCATCTGCTTGACCAGCTCCTCGGCCCGGATGCGCTCGGCGCTCTCCTCGATCTGGAGGTGCGCGTGCTCGCTGGACTCGAGGGCGACCTCCATCCGGGCCTCGTTCAGGGCCGTCTTCTCCTCGATGCGCCGGATCATCTCGTCGTGGGTCGAGTCCACGCCCCGCAGGTCGAAGCCCTCGAGGGCGTCGGCGACCTTCGACTGCCACTGGGCCCGCTTGTGGGCCCGGATGGCCTCGAGGGCCTCGCGGGTGCGGCGGTCCTTCTCCCGCATGAAGGTCTTCTTCACCGCCAGCGCCTTCTCGTAGGCGGCGCGGGCGGCCTCGAGCTGCCCGTCGTTCCGGGCCAGGGCCTTCTTCACCTGCTCCAGCTGGATGGCGTAGGTCGCGGCGATGTCGTCCCGCCCGGCCTGGATCGCCGCCATCATCTTGCTCTTCAGCTCGGCGTGCTCGGCCCGGTACTTGGCGTTCTCCTTCTCGAGGAGGGTGACGTTCGCCCGCACCATGGCGATGGACTCGTTGAGCTTGGGCACCTGCTCCTCGAGATCCCGGATGTTCTGCTCGAGGATCAGCTCGGGATCCTCGGCGACCGAGATGAAGAAACCCGCGAAGGAGCGGAACACCCGCCTGATGCGTGGCCACATCGCCATGAGTTCGAACCTTTACCTTAGTGTTCTGGTGATGGACGGCGCCTTCGTCGGAAGACGGGCCCCTCTTTGCGCTTCGCGCTGCGAGTGGAGCAGGCGACCTGATTGCTGTCAACGCGCCGCGCCCTTTCGCCGTCGTCCGGGAAACCCCTTGTCTGACGCCGCATTCCCCCGTTGCCAGACCCCCGCGGCCTGGGGCAAGCTCTCGCCCCCGTGAGCGCCCCCCACAACCCCCGCCGGGAGTCGGCCCTGGTCCTCGAGGACCGGATCGCCTGGCCCGAGCTCTTCGGCCGGGAGGCCCCCCTCGAGCTCGAGATCGGCTGTGGCTACGGCTACTTCCTGATGGAGCGGGCCCGGGCCCTGCCCGGGACCGACTTCGTCGGGCTGGAGATCAAGAACAAGCTGGGCCTGGCGCTCCAGCGCAAGGCGGATCGGGCCGGGCTGACGAACCTGCGGGCCTACGTGGGGGACGCCCGGATCATCGTCCCCACCCTCTTCGCCCCGGGCAGCCTGCGGGCGGTCCACATCCAGTTCCCCGACCCCTGGTGGAAGAAGCGGCACCACAAGCGGCGGCTGGTGGACGCGATGATGGTGGACCTCCTCCACCTCGCCCTCGAGGAGAGCGGCCGGGTCTACCTGCGCACGGACATCCTCGACTACGGACGGGCCATGGTGGAGAGCTTCGAGGACGGCAGCGGCCGCTTCGAGAACCTCCACGGGGAGGGCCGCTTCGCCCTCGACGACGGGCTGGGCATCCCCTCGAACCGGGAGCGGCGCTACCTGGCCTCGGGGACCCCCGTCTACCGCCTGGTCTACCAGCGGAAGCCGGCCTGACCTCGCACGGGCAGACGGTCTTTGCAGAACTGAAAAGTCTTTTCGTTTCTGCAAAATCCGGACAGGCCTCCCGCACTGGAATTCTCCAGTATTCAGGAACCGGCCTCATGACGCCCCGCGGCAAATGCATTCAATCTATTGTTTTTATTGATTTTTTTCAGTTCTGAACTCACTTGACCCGATCCGGCACCCGAACGCTGGGGGAGCTTCCCGTAGACGCTCCTTTACGGTGGACGCAAAACACTGAAATCATTCCAGATCGAGGACCCGGGCGAACGTTGAGGGGAGGTCTGCCAGATCTGGCACGTGATCTGTAATGACCTGGTCCCGACAACCGAATATCGAGGAGTTCGCCGGACCGCTTCCCCGCCTTCGACCCCCAGCCTGGACCTTCACCGGGCGGGGAGGTGGCCCCCGGCTGCAGGCCGCGGCAGTCCGCTATACCGAGTGTCCGGTCTGCTCCTCTTGGGGTTCCCGGGTCGGTCGTTGTCCCCCGGCCGCCGACCCGGGACGCCCCACCTTCTCCTCTCTTCGACACCCGCCACACGACCCTCCCTCCCCAATTCGACCCCGTGGCGGGGCGAGGCAAGCAGCACCGCCTCATCGAAGAATTCGTGAAGCAGCCTGGTTCTACCCCGGCCCGGGCAGCTTCCAGGCCCCGCGAATCGCCTCCGCGTGATCCGCGGGGCTTTTTTTTGGTTCGGCGGGGAGTACCCTGCGCCCATGGTTCGCATCGACAAGGTCTACACGCGGGGCGGAGACGGGGGAGAGACCAGCCTGGTCGGCGGGCGCCGGGTCCGGAAGGACGACGCCCGGGTGGAGGCCTACGGCGCGGTGGACGAGCTCTCCTCCACCCTGGGCCTCTGCCGGGCCGCCCTGGCCGGCGACGAGGGGCTCTCGGGGCTGGAGCAGGAGCTCGCGGCCATCCAGCAGCGCCTCTTCGACCTCGGCGCGGAGCTCGCCAGCGACCGGGCCGGCGGCAGCATCGACGCCGACGCGGTCACCCTCCTCGAGAGCGCCATGGATCGGATGAGCGAGGAGCTCGCGCCCCTGGAGTCCTTCATCCTCCCGGCGGGAGGCGAGGTCGCCGCCCGCCTCCACCTCGCCCGCACCATCTGCCGGCGGGCCGAGCGCCGGAGCATCGGGCTGCTCGAGGAGGGCCTGCGCCCCGAGCTGATCCAGTACCTCAACCGCCTCTCCGACTACCTCTTCGTGGCGGCGCGGCACGCCAGCCGCATCCTCGGCCAACCCGAGACCCTCTGGACGCCGGGCGGCTAGGCCCGCGCTCCAGATTGCTTCCGTCGCGGCCTTCGCGGACCGCAGGGAGGGGGCCTCCCGGGGGCGTCGGCGGTGCCGCCCGGGTGCTCGCACACCTCCGATCCGGGCGGTGCCGCTGCCGAGCGAGCCGGAGCCGGGCCTAGCGGCGGTGTGGCGAGCCGGCACGGGCCCGGCGGGAGGTGAGCGTCCCCCGGGAGGCCCCCTCCCTGCGGCCCGGCAGCGCCGCGAGGGAAGCGCCGGGCGCGTCAGCGGCGGCGGCGGGCGAAGCGGAGGCCGAGGGCGAGGGCGACGAAGAGCCACTCGCCAGAGATGCTGGCGCCGTGGGCCTCGGGATCGGGGCGCAGATCGAGCTGGTTCGAGAGGGGGTGGCCGTCGGGGTCGAGGACCAGCTCGACGTCGTGCTCGAGGTCCGCGGCGTTCACCCGCGCCCGCAGGCGGGTGAGCCAGCCCACCGAGCCGAGAAGCTCGTCCACCAGGGGATCCCAGGAGAGATCGATCAGCTCCTCCCCCTCGAGGTCGAGCACCCCCTCGACCACGAAGAGCTCGCCGCGGTGGTCGGAGGTCAGGCGATCGTAGACCCCCGGCAGCCCCGGCAGATCCCGGAAGAGTTCCCGGTCGATCTCGTCGAGGTAGATGACGTCCCAGCCCTCCACGGTCGCCGGCTCCGGCGCGCCGGCCAGGAGGGTGATCTCCAGGGTCCGGTCGCCGCAGCTCGAGGCCAGGGAGAGGGGCAGGTCCAGCGGACCGGGGGCGCGGATCCGGATCGGCTGCAGGGCCGCCGGCCCGCGCTCGGGGGTGGCGGTGATCAGGACGACCTGCCGCCCTTCGGCCAGGGCGAGGAGCAGCGCCTCCTCGGTGGCGAGGGGCAGGACGAAGGCGTTGGCCTCGAGCCAGGCCTCCAGCCCCGCCACGCTCCGGGTCGCGTCGATGCGGTAGCCACCGGCGTCCCAGCCGGTGCGCCAGACCACGTCCTCGATCGGCGGCGGGGGGAGCACCGGATCGAGCACGTCGCAACCCTGGCAGCTGGTGTCGCGGGTCTGGTGGATCACCGGCTCGGTCACCTGCGCGATCCAGTCGAGGGTCGACGCGATCTCGGCGCCTTCCTGGCTCTCGACCTCGACCCCCACCCCCTCGTCCACCGGGAAGACGATCCCGATCGTCTGCCCCTCGGGGACCACGTCGTAGGCCAGGAGCATCCGCGCGTCCCAGCCGGGCACCTCCCGGCCCCCGACCAGGAAGGACTGCCGCCGCGCCGTCACCCGGATCCCCTCGAGGGTGGGCGCACGTCCGGGCGCGACCAGCAGGCAGGCGCTCGCCGCCTCGGGGGCGAGGAGGAGGAGGACGAGCGCGAGGCTCCAGCCGTTGAGCGAGTGGCGCAGACGAACCACGGCTGAAAACCTAGCAGCGAAGTTCACTTCCGGCGACCCGTCTTCCCCCCCTTCGCCCGACCTCGCGCCTGTGGGATGATGCGACCCAACGTGGCCCTCATCCTCGTGGTCGAAGATCAGGCGGAGCTCGCTCAGCTCCTCGCTGCGGCGCTCGAAGACGCCGGCTACCGCGTCATGCTCGCAGGCACGGCCGAGGAGGCCGATCGTTGCCTCGACCGCTTCCCGATGGCCGGGATGCTCCTCGATCTCCTCCTGCCCGACGGGCTCGGCTTCGATCTCGCGCGCAAGGCGAAGGCGCTGGCCCAGCCGCCGCTCGTGCTCGCCACCTCCGGCGTCTTCCGCAACGATCCCGCCGTGGACACGGCGCTGTCCGACGGCATCTTCGACGCCTTCTTCGAGAAGCCCTACCGGACCCGCGAACTCCTCGATCGGCTCTCCGATCTCCTCCCGGCGCCGCCGGTGCCGCCGCCCGCCGACGAGCGGATGCGATCGGATCCGCTGCTGCAGCTCGACGCGCAGGCGGTGGAGGGGACCCCGAGCGACTTCATCTTCGACGCCCCCGAGGGTGGCCTGGCCGCGGCCATCGCCGCCGAGGCCGAGCGCGCCCCCGCGGAGCCCGAGGCGCCCGGCCGCATGACGACCCTGGGGGATCTGGGCGAGCACAACGTGCCGCACCTGATCACCGCCTTCTACGTGGCCGGAGAGAGCGGCGAGCTCCACGTCACCCGGGGCAAGGTGCGCAAGGTGATCTACTTCCACGAGGGCGTGCCCGCCTTCGCGGCGAGCAACCTGCGCAAGGACCGCTTCGACGAGCTGCTCCTCGCCCGCGGCGCCCTCGACGCGGAGGCCGTGCGCAAGGCCGCCCGCGAGGCGCGCAAGCGAGAGGCCCGCGTCGATCGACTGCTCCTCGAGAAGGGCCTGCTCACCTCCTCCCGCTACCGCACCCTGGTCACCGAGCAGGTGAAGCAGATCCTCTTCTCCCTCTTCCCCTGGCAGGAGGGGCGCTGGGAGATGACCTTCGAGCACCACGCCGAGACCGAGCCGGTCCGCCTGGAGATCTTCCCGGCCGACCTGATCCTCGAGGGCTGCCTCACCCTGGGGCAGGACACCCTCGAGAGCCTGCTGGGGACGGACACCCGCCTCGCGCCGGCGCCGGCGCCGAACTTCGAGCTCTACGAGCTCTCCCTCTCCGGCGCCCAGGCGCTGGTCGTCTCGCGCCTCGACGGCACCCGCTCGGTGACCGACCTGGCGGAGGAGGGCTGGCTGGGCGTGCACGAGACCTACGCCCTGCTCTACGCGCTGCGTTGCCTGGGCGTGGTCGAGGACGCCAGCCTCCTGCTCCTCTAGTCCGGGGCCCGGGCTCAGAGCCCGCGCAGCCAGGCCAGCAGGCGGGCGTCCTCCACCTCGGCCATCCGCAGACGGTTCGCCACCCGCTCCAGGAAGGCCAGCGCGCCCTCGAAGCCCAGGAAGGGCGTGGGGTGGAGGGCGTGGGTGTAGACCGAGGGGAAGCCCAGCTCGACCAGCGCCGGCTCGGGGCTCTCGAGCACCCCGCCGAGGAGGTTGGTGACGACGAGGTGCAGGCGCGCCTCGGCGATCACCTCGGCCTCCAGCAGCCGCAGGGAGCGCATCGTGGGGTGGGTGAGCAGCCTCCCCTCGGGCACGCCGAGGTCGCAGCCCTCCCGCGGGCCCTGGCGGTTGCTGATGAGGGCGAAGGCGAGCTCGCCCCCGAGGAGGTGGATCATCTCCGCGAAGCCCTCGGCGAGGTGCGGATCGCCGATGTAGCCGGCCCGCAGGCCCTGGAAGACCAGCGGCACCAGCCACTCCAGGCGCGGGACCGTCGAGGCGTAGCCAGCCTCGCAGAGGGCGGCGGCCTCCTCCTCGACCCCGAAGTGCGCGCCGATCGCCTTCAGGAAGCGCTCGCTGGCGTCGAAGCCGAAGGGCAGCTCGAGCTCGAGCACCGGCCGGTCGAGGCGCCGCCGGAGGGCGCGCGCCGCCGCCCGCCCGTAGGGGAGCGAGAGGATCGTGCCGGCCTCGGCCACCGCGCCGAGGGCCTCGACGCTCACGCCGGAGGGCCAGGTCGAGCAGAGCTCGAGCCCCAGCGCCTCGAGGTAGCGGCCCAGCAGCGCGAGGTTGGCGTGGTGGTCCTGCTCGTTACGATCCCAGAGGTAGCCGACCAGGGCGACCTTCTGCGGATCGGCCTCGGCCCCGGGGAGGGGCAGCTTCTCGGCGAGGGCCAGCAGCGCGGCGTCGAAGCCGTCCAGCCAGTCCCCGGAGATCGGCGACCCGCGCAGGGCGAAGCAGGGGACGCCGCAGGCCTCCTCGGCCTCGACGCAGAGGCGGTCGTAGTCGGCGCCGGTGATCGCCGCCATGGGCATCGGCGCCAGCATGACGGCGCCGGTGTCCTCGGCCTGCCCGAGGCGCTCGATCAGCTCCCGCACCGGCTCCTCACGGGAGCCGATGAGCGACGAGGGATAGAGCGCCGTGTTCGCGACCCGGTGCAGGCCGGTCAGGGAGGTGAGGTTGGCCTCGAGGTCGTGGTTCCCCTCGAGGTACTGGGTCTTCAGGTGGGTGCAGTCCGGCCCCTCCACCACCATCCGCAGGTCCGGGACGGCGTTGGCCAGGACGTAGACGCCGACCATGTGGGAGAAGGTGGCGCGCTGGCTGAAGTCCGGCGCCCTCGCCTCCTCGCGCAGCGCCTCGAGCCGCTGCCGCGCGAGCTCGCGGATGCGCGCGCGCAGCTCCTCGACGGTGCGGCTCACGCTCCCCCCACCCGCCGGCCGCTGGCGTCGCGCTGCAGGTAGCGACCGAAGCGGCGGAAGTAGGGGGTGCGGGCGATCCGCAGCAGGCGCTGCAGGCTCCGCACGGCCCCGGCGGCCCCCACCTCCAGGTGCTGGAGGGAGAAGAGGTTCTTGCCGCTGCCGGTGATCCGCCAGTCGAGGCTGTGGTGGCTGAAGACCGCGCCGGCCTCCATCTCGCCGAGGCGCGCCATCATGCCCTCGTAGGAGTCGAAGCCCTTGATGCGGTGCCGCTCGGGCTCCCGGAAGCTGCGGTGCAGCTCCGGGGTGACCTGCATCTCCTCGCGGCTCTCGAAGTAGATGGCCACCTCCAGGCCGAAGCCCATCTCCTCGAGGAGAGGCAGGAGGGGCACCCCCCAGAAGTGCTCGGGCTCGAGGAGGAAGCGCACCTCCCGGGCGCGGCAGCAGAGGCCGAGGAACTCCCCGCGGGCGCGCTCGCGCAAGGCGGCGAAGGTCTCCGCGTGGGGCGCCAGCGCGGCCTCGGCGGCCTCCCGGGCCGCCTCCCCGAGCTCGAGGGCGTCGGCGATGGCGGCCAGCCAGGCCCGGGTGCCCTCGACGCCATAGGGCGCCGGCCGGATCAGCCGGGGGCGCGGGCTGCCGCGACCGAGCTGCTCGTAGAGCAGCCCCCAGGCCTCGTTCACCGCCACCACGTCGAGGTCCGCGGCCGGCAGCGCGTCGATGCGCTCCTCCGAGAGCTCGGGCACCAGCAGGACGTTCACCTCGACCCCCATCGCGGCGAGGAGCGCGATCAGCTCGTCCCGCCCCGGCGTGGGGTGGAGGCCCAGGAGGTTCAGGCGGGGGGCCTCCCCGCTCGCCCGGCGGCGCTCCCCGGCCCGCGCCTCCGCGATCTTCCGGCGATCGACGAGGAGGGGCTCGAAGACGGTGTCCATCGAGTTGGGCGAGATGGTCAGGTAGTGAGTCGAGCGCTGGCAGTCCTTCGCGCAGCGGCCCACCTCCGAGCCCACGTCCTCGCCGGTGACCATCGGCACGCAGGTGTTGGCGACGAAGAGGCTCTTCCCCTCGCGGTTGGCGACCGCGACGCCCTGATCGAGGACCTGCCGGAGCTTCTCCGGGTTGCCCATGATCACGTCCCGCTCGTCGAGGTCGGTCGAGAGCATGGTCCCCTCGAGCAGCGAGAGCTGCGGGGCCCGGTCCAGCCGGATCCGGTGCTCCCAGGGGTAGGCGACCTGCGAGACCACCGGGGCGCCCCCGTGCGGCGTGACGTGATCGCACTCGAGGTCGGCGTGCTGCACGAAGACGAAGAGGCTCAAGGGATCGATGGAGTCGAGCTGCCCGCGGGCGATCTCGTCCACCGCGAAGAAGTCCGCGAAGGCGTTCGAGTCGCCCCAGGTGTCGAGCAGCGAGTCGAGCCGCCCGGGGTGGCGCTCGGCCGGCGGCGCGGGCAGGCCCCGCTCGTCGACCTGGGGGTCCCGGGCGAAGAGCGCCCCGAGGGAGGTGAGGGTCTCGTCGGCCAGACGGGAGCGGCCCTGCCGGCCGACGCGCTCGGCGAAGGCCCGGGCGGGGGTCCCGGTGGCGTAGTGGAGGACGAGGTGCTCGGTCTCGAGGAGGCCGCGCTTACCCTCGCTCTTCGGCTCGAGCTGGAAGATCACCGGCCGCCGCGGGCCGCAGCGTATGGCGAGGGTCACGCCGGTGCGGGTCCAGGCCGCCGCCTCGATCCCGAAGGCCTCGACCCCTTCGATCCCGAGGAGACGCTCCAGCGCCGCCCGGGTGGCCGCGCCGGCGAGCATCCGGCGGCGGCGGCCGAGGGCCGCCATCCTGGCCTGGGGGGCCGGGCTCATCCCGCCACGCTCCGCCGGCCCCGCTCGTCCAGCGGACGCAGCTCGTCGAGGCCGAAGGTCCTGGCGTAGGCCCGGGGCACGCCCAGGCAGGCGGCGTTCGCCGCGCAGCCGCCACAGGTCTCGGCCTTCACCCAGTCCCTGCCCTCCTCGAGGGTGCCGCTCTCCTGCTGGACGGCCGCGCTCATGTGGCGGCCGTCGGCCGGGAGGAAGCTGCCCTCGGGCAGGGTGCAGGGCGGCACGGTCGCGTGGGTCGAGGAGAGGAGGCTGGTCACCTCGAAGCCTCGCTCGCGGGCGAGCGCGAGGGCCTCGTTCACCTTCGGCACGATCTCGCTGTAGCGCACCAGGTAGCGGGCGGCGTCGGGGTTGGTCTCCGGGCAGATGAGCGCCGAGACGTGGTAGGTCGGCCGGACCGCTGCCTCGAGGCCAGGCAGCCCCGCCACCAGCACCGGCAGGTGCTCGAGGTTCAGGGAGCTGACGACGGTGTTGAGGATGAGCTGGTGGCCCGCGTCGAGGAGCCGGCTGATGCCCTCGAGGGCCTCGAGGAGCAGACCCTCGGTGCCGGTGCAGGCGTCGTAGATCTCCTCCGAGAGGCCGTGCAGCGAGACGAAGAAGGAGAGCTTGGGGCTGGCCGGGATCTGCGCCGGATCGATGTCGCGGGCGAAGCGCACCGCGTTGGTCTGGACCTGCACCCGGCCGATGCCCGGGTGCTCCAGGGCGGTGAGCAGCTCCTCCCGGAAGGTGGGCTTGAGGGTGGGCTCGCCCCCGGTGAGGGAGAACATCGCCCCCGGGAGGAGCTCCGCGGTCTGCTCGATGCAGGCGACCACCGTCTCGGTGCTGGGCAGGTCGTGCTTGGGTCCGGAGCAGAAGGGGCAGCGCTGGTTGCAGCCCGAGAGGGTGCGCACCAGCACCTCGGCCTCCTCCTCCTCGCCGGCGGTGGAGCGCTCCACCGTCACGAAGGGGAAGAGGCGCATCAGGGTGTCCTCGGGCGTGCCCGGCGTGCGCAGGATGGCCGCGGCCCCCGGCAGGCCGCCGGGCAGGCGAGGCTCGAGCTTCTGCAGCACCCGCAGCACGGCCTCCAGGATCCGCTTGCCGTCCTCCCCCAGCTCCCGGCGCCCCTCGTAGGCCACGGCGAAGCGCCCTACCTCCTTGAAGCTGCGCTGATCCGGCCGCCGGGGTGAGATCCGCACCCGCAGCCGGTCGGGGGCCGGCGCCCCGAAGGCGAGCTGGAGGTGACCGTCCCCGAGGGAGGCGTCCCAGACCTCGGCGCCGAGCCGGATCAGGGCCGCGTAGAAGGCGGAGAGCCAGCGGTGCTCCTCGGGGAGGTGGGTGCGGAGCGGTGGTGCGGGGCGATCGTTCAAACCCTGGGGTTCCCTCGTGAATCTCCAGTGAGCCGGGCCAAGACCACGAGGCCCCCGGCGGCGCGGGACATGATAGGAGTGCCGCCACCGGCCCCGCAACCGGCGAATTTTCCTGGGCCGGGTCACCCGAAGGATTTCGGCATTTTCTGCGCCCGGCCCAGCGAGTAATATCGAGCCCACGATCGAAGAGCGGTCGTGCTTCGTTGGTGGGGACCAGGAAGTGACCGAAAAGAAGGGGAGCCCGCACGCCGGGTGATCCGAAGAGAAGAACGACTGCCCGACAACCCGTGGGGGAGCACCCTCGTGCACGTGGTCCGTAGAGACGACGGGCTCCTGGGATCCTGCTCGCCCGGCGGAGCAAGGACCACCAACGATCATGGAACGCATCGCGATCTACGGAAAGGGAGGCGTCGGAAAGTCCGTCGTCGCCACCAGCCTCTCGGCGCACTTCGGGATGAGCGGCAAGCGGGTCCTGCACGTGGGCTGCGACCCCAAGCACGACTCCGCGATCCGGCTGCTGGAGCCCGAGGCCGGTGACGTCCGCACCATCCTCGACGTCCTCGGGAACAACCCCCACGCCGAGGCCACCACCGAGATCCTGAACATCGGCCGCCACGGCATCCACGCCTGTGAGGCGGGCGGCCCCCCGGCCGGGCTGGGCTGCGGCGGGCGTGGCGTCGCCCGGACCATCGAGTACCTCGACGAGGTCGAGTTCCTCGAGGAGGGCAACTACGACGTCGTCATCTTCGACGTCCTCGGCGACGTCGTCTGCGGCGGCTTCGCGGCCCCCCTGCGCAGCGGCTTCGCCGAGAAGGTCGCCATCGTGGTCTCCGAGGAGCCGATGGCCATCTTCGCGGCCAACAACATCGCGCGGGCCGTGGTGAGCTACCACCGCAACGGCGTGGTCCTCGCGGGGCTGATCGTCAACCTCCGCGGCAAGGACGTCGACTACTCGCACATCGAGCACTTCGCCAAGGAGATCAACACCAAGATCTTGGGCGTCGTGCAGCGCGACGAGCGCATCATGCAGGCCGAGCGCGAGCAGAAGACCATCGTCGAGTTCGCGCCCGACTCGGCCTCGGCCGAGGGGCTGACCGCGCTGGCCGGCGTGCTGCAGACGATCGACGTCAGCGACACCCCCCTGCCCACGCCGATGGAAGACGGGGTCCTCTACGAGTTCATGCGGACCTGGGGGCAGTGATGGCGAGCGAGGCCTTCGACCGGCTCCGGGGGCAGCGCCAGACCGGCGGCAAGCTCTCCCGTCTCCGCTTCTCCCACGCCCTCGGGCTGGAGAAGGCGCCTCCGGCCTTCGCGATCCGGGTCGTGAGCTGGATCGACGATCACCTCGAGGTCCTCCTCGGGGTGGGCCCGGGCAAGCAGGTGATCCTGGAGATCGTCGAGCAGACCGGCGGCCTCGAGGGCCTCGCGGCCACCGAGCACCTGGTGCTGCGCTACCGCGGGGACGAGATGCCCCGCAAGCTCGCCAAGCGCCTCGCGGCGGCCTTCCAGGCTCGCCTCGGCCCGGCCGACCTCGCGCGCATCGCCGGCTCCCTGGCCGAGGACCCCGAGCTGCGCGAGGGCCTCCCCGCCGGCCTCGGGGGCGGCGACCGCACCGGTCCCCCACCCTCCTCCGGCGGCGCCCCGGCCGTCGACGACGAGGTGGGCGAGCACGAGAAGCAGCTCAAGGGCGCCCGCCGGGCGGGCGGCCAGACCTCGCGCATCCGCTTCGACAAGTTCCTCGGCCTCGACGACGCCCCGCCCCCCTTCGGCGTGTCCTCCCTCGGCTGGTTCGACGATCACATCGAGCTGGGCGTCGAGACCGACGAGGGCCGCGACATCCGCTTCGCCATCTTCCGTCGCGATCCCGAGATCAAGGGCTTCGTCACCACGCCGAAGCTGGTGATCACCTACCAGGCCAAGGACATCCCCGACTTCCTGGCCGAGACCATCGGGCGGGTCGCCCCGCAGCGCCTCCACGACCTGGGCATGAACGACCTGGCCGGCGTCCTCCTGGACGACCTGGATCTGGGCTCGCCCGGAGAGGCGATGCCCTCGGCGGACAACGATCGGCCGGACAACCTCCTGGACACCTGGGGGGGCGAGGACTCCTACGCCGACTTCTTCGCCGGCGGCGAGATCGCCCGCGGCCAGCTCGACTCGGTGGACATCTCCCGCTTCTCCCGGAACGTGCAGCACTGCGACCTCGAGTGCCTCTTCGTGAACCCGCACGCCAACGCTCAGGTCGTGACCATGGTCGACTTCCCCTGGGAGGACCGGGTCCGGAACATCGGGGTGCCGATGGCCGAGCGCGTGGAGAAGGTCGAGAAGCCCTGGGACCCCAACGACTCCATGGTCGCCACCGACCTCGGCGAGCAGGACGTCATCCTCGGCGCCCCCGAGAAGCTCCGCGCCGTGATGGAGCAGGTGGTCAAGCGGCCGAACCCCGAGAAGAAGCCCCTCTTCGTGGCGAACACCTGCGTCCCCACCGTCACCGGCGAGGACGTCGAGTCGATCGTCAAGGAGTTCCGGAAGAAGACCGACTTCCCGATCCTCTACCTGACGGTGACCCCCAAATCGATGAACGACGTCCTCGTCGATCTGCTGGTGAACACCCGGCTGAAGGCCGAGGCGAGCGCGGGGGATCCCGATCCCCACTCGGTGAACCTCATCGGCTTCACCGAGGGCCGGGCGCTCGGCGAGGTCGAGCTGCTCCTCGGCGCGGTGGGGATCCGGGTGAACACCCGCCTCCTCCCGGCCCTCGAGGTGGAGATCCTCGAGGCCCTGCCCCGGGGCGCCCTGAACATCGTCTACCCCAACAGCCTCTGGAACCACCTCTACGAGCAGGTGCAGCGCGACTCGCGGATCCCCTCGATCTCGCCGCCGGCGCCCTTCGGCTTCGAGGGGAGCCGCGCCTGGCTGAAGGCCGTCGTGGACGCGCTCGGTCTCCAGATCGACTTCGAGGCCCGCTGGGCGGAGCTCTGCGCGGCGCACGAGGAGGGCTGGGCTCAGGTGCAGGAGCGCTGCCCGGGCAACAACCTGGGCATGGTGCTCCGGGGCGAGGAGCTGCAGTACATCCTCGACCCCTCCCAGACCTGGGGCATCCCGGTCGCGGGCATGGCGCAGGAGATGGGCTTCGGCCTGGAGGTCTTCCTCGCCGCCCGGAACGAGAAGGCCGCCGAGCGGCTCGGCAAGCAGATCCTGCCCCTCCTCGACGAGGCGCAGGGCAGCAAGGTGGTGCCCTTCTCCAGCTTCGCCGAGATGCGCGAGGTGCTCGCCGCCAGCGAGTGCGGCGCGCTCCTGACCAACCACTTCTTCGACTGGCGGGTCGGCGAGGCGGGCAAGAACCGCTTCTCGCTCCAGCACTTCGAGATGGGCCTGGCCGGGGCCGTGCGCACCGGCCGGCGCCTCCTGCAGGTGCAGGGCACCCCCTTCTTCCGCAAGTACGGTCGCTACCTCCACCGCACCACCGAGGGCATCCGGGATCCCCTCCACGAGTGGCCCGAGCCGGCGCCCGCGCCCGAGGACCCGGAAGGCGCGGCGCAGAAGAGCGACGAGGAGGCCGCGGCATGAGCGAGTCCAAGGCACTTCCGGTGCTCCCCAACGAGCCCCCGCAGGGTACGGGCGAGTCCGAGCCCGACTTCTCCCAGCCCGTCGTCCAGAGCTACATGATCGGCATCTTCCTCGGGGTGAACGCCATCGAGGACACCTACCTGCTGGTCGAGGGCCCGGACTGCATCCACATGAAGACCCAGTACGTGCAGGGCAACCACGACTGGCTCTCCACGCTGACCAGCGTCTCGGGCTACCACCGCGTGGCCAACACCGCGCTGCACCCGGTGGAGATGACGGCCTCCCGCGAGCGGGAGCTCTCCGAGTTCCTCCAGCGGATGGCCGCCCGCGACCACGTCGACGGCCTGCTCTTCACCTCGATGCCGATGGCCTTCATCACCGGCGCCGACTACGACCGCCTCTGCAGCGAGGTCGGCGAGGCCACCGGCAAGACCATCGTCCCGATCGCCGGCAAGTCCCTCTCCGGCGACTTCCTCGACGGCTACGCCGAGGTGCTCCAGGGCCTGGCGAAGGCCCTCCCCCTCGAGGGGGGTGAGCCCGATCCGAAGAAGGTCGCCCTCATCGGCAACCTCTTCGACCGCAACGAGGGCGACAACCGCGGCAACGTCCGCCACCTGCGGGAGCTCATCGAGGGCCTCGGGGTCGAGGTGACCAGCATCTGGCTCGAGGGCCGCCGCTTCCACGAGCTCTCCGCGGTCAAGGACGCCGGGGTGGTCGTGAGCCTCCCCTACGGGCGGCGCGCGGCGAAGCGGGTCGCCCGGCGCACCGGAGCGAAGCTGGTGGAGAGCCCCCTGCCCTTCGGGCTCGAGGCCACCGAGCAGATGCTCCGCCTGATCGCCGAAACCACCGGCACCGAGGATCGTCTCCCCTCGGTCCTCGATCGAGGCCTGGCCGAGGTCATCCCCTCCCTGGAGTGGATCCAGCCCTTCATGCTGCAGGGCCGGAAGGTCGGCTTCGTCGGCGATCCCCACCTCGCCGAGGCCATGCACCAGGCCCTGAAGGTGGTGGGCGCCGAGCTGGTCGTGGCGGTGATCACCAACTACCCCCACCACGCCCGGAAGCTGGCGGAGAAGCTGGGCTCCGGGGTGGAGCTGATCGTGGGGCCGCGCCAGATGGCGATGAGCCGGCAGCTCTCCGAGGCGATGAACCGGCTGGGCGTGGACCTGCTGGTCGCCAACAGCGAGGGAGCCAACGTGGGCCCCGAGATCGCCTCGGTGGAGCTGGGCTTCCCCTCCATCTACACCCACGCCCTCTACGACCGCCCCTTCCTGGGCTTCCAGGGCTTCCTCGCCTTCGTCGACTCCTGGACCAACGCCACCCGGCGCAACGAACTCTACCGGCACCACGCGAAGTACATGAAGGGCGGCGCCGGGGACGGCGGGCAGGACGAGGGCCGCAAGAAGGAAGAGGTCCGGCGGCTCGCGCCGACCGCCTAGCTCAGCCCTGGTCCTCGCCGAGGGGGGCGAGCTCGCCGGAGGCGAGGCGGGCCTCGATCACCTTGAGGATGCCGGCGATGTCGGCGCGGTCCTGCGGGGCGTTGCCGCCGTGGAGGCGATCGACGGCCTCTCGCAGCAGGTCCCGGGCCTGCTCCATCCGGGCGGTGTCCAGCATGATGCTGGTCTCGTTGCGGTTGCCGGTGGGCAGGAGGAAGCGCACCCCGACCCCGTGCTCCCGGGCCAGGCGCGCGAAGGCCGCGAGCTCGTGGAGGTTCTGCTGGAGCACCACGAAGCTGTAGCGGATCGAGCCGGCGAAGCGCCCCTCGCGCGAGGCCCGCAGGAGCCCCTCGAGGGAGGCCAGGATCCGCTCCCAGGCCAGGCCCTTGTTGACCGCGGCGTAGGTCTCGGCGCTCGCGGCGTTGAGGCTGACGGTCAGGGCCGAGAAGGGCACCCGGAGGTAGCGCTCGAGGACCTCGGGCGCGAAGTAGGAGCCGTTGGTGGTGAGGTGCACCCGCAGCTGGGGCACCTCCTCGAAGGACTGCCCGGCCAGGAAGTCCCGGAAGTGGCTGGAGGCCAGGGGCTCTCCCCCGTTCGCGTCGAGGATCAGCAGCCGGTCGAGCCAGCCCGCGAGGCCCGCGTAGAAGGTGGGCCCGAGCTGGTCCTCGGGGCCCTGGCGGTTCACGCAGCACATGATGCAGTCGTAGTTGCAATGGCTGGTCACCGCGAGGCAGAGCTCGAAGGGCACCGTCTCGATCTCGCTCTTCCCCTCGAGCATCGCCTCGATGGTCGCGATCTGGTTCTCGACCGCCGCGCCGGGGCCTCCCCGCAGGATCACCGAGGAAGGGCGGGCCGTGCCGCCCGCCAGCACCGGGCAGTCTTTCGAGCAGGTCTCGGGGTGGCCGGGCGAGGCCACGGCCCGCCGGATCCGCTGGAGGTACTCGCCGCGCCAGAGGGTCTCGGGCTCCGCGCCGGTGGGCGCCTCGACGTACTGCGCGAGGTAGTCGGCGCAGCAGGGGCCGTAGATGCCGCTGCTGTTGTGCTCCAGGCGCACCCAGGGGAGCACGCAGGGCAGCGCGGGGAGCGCCTCGGCCGGGAGGATCTCGGTGAGCTGGAGGCGGGCCTCGGGGCGGCCGGTGAGCAGCAGCCGGGCCTGGTCCTGCCAGGTCGGCGCCACCACCGCCGGGAGGGCCCCGGCCGGCACCCGGGCGGCGGGGACGTTCGTCTGCAGCAGGCGGGGGCTCGCCTCGCCCAGGGCGAGGAGGGGCAGGAAGTCGTCGAGGCCCTGGCCGTCCGGGACCTCGGGCAGCCGCAGGTGGAGGGGCTCGCACTGCCGCGCCGCCACGGCGGCCGCCAGGGCCATCACCTGCTCGGGGTTGCGGGCGTCCACCGGCTCGGCGCAGAGCACCACCCGGGGCCGCTTCTCCTGCTCGAGGATCTTTCGCAGGAAGCCGCCGAGGCGCCGGAGGTCCAGGCCCTCGAGCCCGGAGCCGCCCTCCCGCCCGGCCTCGAGGACGACCTCGAGGTCCACGAGGCGCAGGAGGTCCTCGTCCAGCTTCAGGCGGCCGCGGGAGAGGAAGGTCCTCGCCCGCAGGGAGATCCGGATCAGGTCGGCGCCGCCCTCGCTCAAGATCCGCACCGCCGTCCAGAGCTCGGCGTCCAGGTCGTCCGCGCCGATCCGCACCTCCACCGCGCCGGCCTCGTGCCGCACCTGCAGCTCCGCGACCAGCCGCGCGAGGTGATCGCGCAGATCGCCGGGCGCGCGCCGCCGGCCGCCGCCGAGATCGAGGCGCAGGGCGCTGCGCTGCCCGAGGCGGCCGAGCCAGGCGCGCACGCCCGCCTCGCCGGCCCGCTCGACGATGCGCGCCACCAGGGCCTCGATCGCCAGGGCGTGGGCCACCGGCGGCAGCGCCGAGGGGAGGATCTCCAGCCACGCGTCGCCCACCGGCACGGCGGCCGCCGCGCCGGCCTCGGGCGCCTCGGCGCGCAGGATCATCCGCAGCCGCGAGTCGAGCCCGCGGCGCAGCTCCAGCCGCGGCCGGTCGGAGAGCTCCAGGGTGTCGATCCACCAGCCGCCCCCGAGCTGCTCTCCCAGGCGGAAGGGCACCCAGGGCACGACCCTCGTGCCCGCCAGCGCCGTGGGCAGGCTCACGAGCGCTGCCCCTCGGTGCGCCCCAGCTTCTTCAGCGCCGCCTCGAGGTAGCGGGCGAAGGCGCGGGCCGCGCGATCCCTCGCCGGCGTGTCGATGGGTGAGTCGTGGGGATGAGAGATCCCCAGCGGCCCCACCCGCAGGTAGGAGGGCTCGTCGGGGGCCTGCCGAGCGACGTCGAGGAGCAGCGCCTCGCCGGCCCGCTCGAGGGTGACCTGCGCCCAGCGCTCGCCCTGGTGCCGGGCCGCGCTCAGGGCGTAGCCCCCGAAGCGGCGGTCGTTGCGCGCCGCGACCTCGACGATCTGCGAGAGGAGCGCGGCGAGGTGGCGCCCCTCCTCCTCCTCGGGGCCACCCACGATCCGGTTCGTGCGGTAGGTCTCCTCGTCGGCGCTACCCACCTCCGAGCCCAGATCGATCATCGCCGCCGAGCGGGGCGCGAAGCGCAGCGCGAGGAGCATGCGGAGGAAGTCTCGCTGGCGCGGCGGAGCGGCGTGGGACCAGATGAAGGCCCGGCCGCCGAGGGCCACCTGCACCTTGCCCTCTCGCAGGACGTAGAGGTTCTGCTCGTCCTGCACCACCGTGTCGCCGCGCGCCGCCCGGCGCAGGAGGGGGTGGGAGCCCGCCACGACGCCGGCCCGGAAGGAGAAGCGATCGGCGGCGGGGTCCTCGTCCGTCACGAGCTGCAGCGCCTCTCCCTGGCCGTCGAGGAAGATCAGCCAGGGGCTCTCCAGCCGCCGCCGGAAGGCGTCGATGGCCGCCGGGCTCTCCTTCTCCACGGCCCGGGCGTGGACGGCCTCGGCGAACCGCCGGGTCTCCTCGCAGTTCAGGCTGCAGGGGATGTGCTGGAAGTAGGCGTTGCCGCCGGGGTTCATCAGCCAGCTCACCTCTCCCTCGGCCTCGAGGCGCCCCAGGAGGTGCAGCCAGGTATAGGAGGTCCGCAGGTAGGGGTTGTGGCTGGAGAAGCGCCGGCCGCAGCACTCGGGGTAGCCCAGCAGCACCCCCACCTGCGCCGAGAGCTCGCCCCAGAGCGTGTCGTCCTGCGCCGCGTCCATCTCCTCGGTCAGGCGCAGCGCCTCGGCGACCTTCTCGGGATCCCGGCCGACGAAGACCTCCTCCCGGACCAGGCCGGTGTTGTGGCCCACGCGCCGCAGGACGGTGAGGCCCTCGGCCTCGAGCCCCTCGAGGGTGTAGCCCTGCTCGGCCAGCCCCTCGGTCTCGTCCCGGAGCACCGGCTTGATGCCCTCGAGCATCGGGAAGAGCGGGCCGAAGCTCTCGCCGTGGATCTCGGTCCCCTCTCCTTGCGGCTCCGGCTCGCCGGGGACCTCCGTCTCCCGGGTCATGGCGTCGCCCGCGAGGTAGGGCCGCGCCAGCTGGATCAGCCGCTCCTCGTCGGCCCCGGGATCCTCGATGGCCGCGTCGACCAGGGCCTGGGCGATGTGCACCTCGCCCCGGGCGCGCTTGTCGCTCACCAGCTCGGTCAGCCGGCCCAGCCCCTCGGCGTTGTGGATCCCGTCGGCGAGGCGAAGGAAGAGCCGGCTGACCAGCTCGACCCCCGGGTTCGCGAAGGCCCAGGGGTGCTCCTCGGCGTAGAAGTTCCGCTGCGCGGTGTCGAGCGACGCGTCGTCGTAGGCGTCGCGGAGCAGTCCGTCCCGCTCGGCGAGGGGATAGAGGGGGAGGGACTGGCGCAGCCGCAGCCGGCTGGTGAGGATCTTGCCGCACATCTCGTGCAGCCCGCCCCGCTCGATGATGGCGAGGTTGAGGGCGAGGTTCTCCAGCCGGGTCCAGGGAGAGAAGAGGAGGAGGGAGAGGCCCCCGTGCTCGCGGAAGCCGAAGTGCCGCGGGTAGTCGCCCTCCAGCTCGAGCAGGAGCAGGGGCAGCCCCAGGTTCTCCCGCCAGCCCAGGCCCTTGTTGAAGCGGTCGAGCTCCTCGGTGACGAAGCTCTCGATGCCGACCAGGGAGAGCTCCAGGCGGTGCTCGCTGCCGGCCAGCTTCTTGAGCGCCGAGCGCAGCTGGTCCTGCACCCGGAGGATGGTGTCCGAGCGCCCGTCGAGGAGCAGCGCCACCGGCGGGGGATCCCGCTCGAGGAGCGCGTCGACCACCGCCTCGATGTTGCGCAGGATGGGCTCGCCCACGGCCCGCACCTGCAGGCGCTCCCGCCAGGGCCGGTGGGTCTCCACCAGCGCGTCGATCTGGGTGGAGAAGAGCCCCACCGGATCCACCTCCCAGCGCACGCGCTCGGTGGGCCGCTCGCAGAAGGTGCAGCCCCCGGCGAAGTCGCAGCCCGAGAGATCGAGATCGTCGAAGAAGGGGTTACGGCGGATCGTCTTGCGGTAGGAGCACTCCTCGCCGCAGATGAGGAAGGGGAGCGAGGGCGCGGCGTCGGCGGCGGCGTTGCCCGCCTCCCAGCCGAAGAAGGGGCGCACGCCCTCGAAGAGGGAGACGTTGGGATCCTCGACGGGGGCCTCGGGGGCGACGAAGCGCAGCAGCTCCACCGGGTTGGCCGGAAGCTCCCGCAGGGTCACCGCCCCCTCGCTGGTCCTCCCCTCCTGGAGGAAGGCCACCTGGGCTCCGGGCCAGCGCTCCTCCAGCCAGGCCACCAGGCTCGGCGCCGGCTCGAGGTTGGAGACGATGGCGGTGGGGGGCGTGTCCTCGAGGGCCGCGGCCAGGCCCGCGAGCTCGTCGGGCTCCAGCCCGTAGCCCTGCTCCTCCTGCCGGCTGCGCGCCGCCGCGTCGAGCCCGAAGCGGCGCCAGTGCACAGCGACGCCCGCGTCCCGCAGGTAGCCGGCGAGGAAGGGAAAGGAGAGTGAGCGATGAAAGCGGTCGACCGCGATCATCTCGATGAGCAGCATGCGCCCCACCGGCAAGATGATAGGGCCGCACGCCCCCCCCGTACAGCGGAACCGACGGCCACGATTGTCGCCCCACGCCCATCGATGGTAACAGCGGCGCCCATGCGTATCCTCTCGGGAATCCAGCCCTCCGGCGCGCTGCACCTCGGCAACTACTTCGGTGCGGTGCAGCAGTTCATCCGCTACCAGGACGAGGCCGACGAGGCCCTCTACTTCATCGCCGATCTCCACGCCCTGACCACGGTGCGGGACGGCGCCACCCTGCGCGAGCGCGCCCTGGGCCTGGCGCTCGACTACCTGGCGCTCGGCCTCGATCCGGAGCGGGCCATCCTCTTCCGCCAGTCGGACATCCCCGAGATCACCCAGCTCACCTGGATCCTCTCCGCCGTGACCCCCATGGGCCTGCTGGAGCGGGGGCACAGCTTCAAGGACAAGACCGCCCGGGGCATCCCCGCCGACGCGGGGCTCTTCACCTACCCGGTCCTGATGAGCGCCGACATCCTCCTCTACGGCTCCGACGCGGTGCCGGTGGGCAAGGACCAGAAGCAGCACCTCGAGTTCGCCCGGGACATCGCCACCAAGTTCAACGTCGCCTTCCAGCCCGGCTACGACCCCCAGGATCCGCGGGGCGAGGCGAGCGGCGTGCCCGGCATCCTCAAGCTCCCCGATCCGCTGATCCTCGAGGAGGCCGGCGTGGTCCCCGGGGTGGACGGCGAGAAGATGTCCTCCTCCTACGGCAACGACATCCAGCTCTTCCTCCCGGACAAGCCGCTCAAGAAGCGCATCATGGGGATCAAGACCGACTCCACCGCCGTGGAGGATCCCAAGCCCGAGCCCCACACCCTGCTGCCGCTGCTGAAGCTCTTCTGCGACGAGGCGGCCTACGGCGAGGTGCTCGCGTCCTGGCGGACCGGCGGCAAGGGCTACGGCCACTACAAGCTCGAGCTCCTCGAGCGCTTCCACGGCTTCTTCGACGAGGCTCGCGAGCGCCGCAGAGAGCTCGAGCAGAACCCCGAGCGGGTGGTCGAGATCCTGAGCGCCGGCGCGGAGCGCGCGCGGGCGATCGCCCGGCCGGTCTGGGAGGCCGTGGTCGAGGCCGCCGGCGTGGGCGGCGACACCTCCGCCCTACTCGTGAAGTAGGCGCCAGAGGTCGCGATCGCGCCGGGCCCAGGGCCCGGCCCGCTCGGCGCAGACCCGGGCGTGGTGGTGCTTGCCCAGCTCGAGGAAGGCGCGGCCCAGGACCGCCCAGGCCGCCTCCCCTCCCCCGACCATGCTCGGGGCGGGCTTCACGACCTCCACGGCCTCCTCGTGGTGGCCCAGCGAGAGCAGCAGCCTCCCCTGCCCCACCCGGGCGCTGCCGAGCTCGGGATCGAGCTCGATGGCCCGGCCGAAGAGGTGGTAGGCCCGGGCGCCGTCCCCCGCGGCGATCTGCTCGTCGGCCATCTGGCAGAGGAGGTGCGCCCCGAGGCTCTGGAGCGTGGCGTGGAGCGCCAGCGGCATCGCCCGGCCCAGCACGGGCTCGAGGAGGGCGAAGGCCTCGACGGCGGGCAGGCTCGGGCTGCGCTGGGCGGCGACCGCCACGGCGCCGGCGAGGAGCGGGCTGACCTCCTCGGGGGAGAGCCCCGCCACCGCGGCCCGGGCGAGGGTGGCGAAGCGCCCGTAGGCTCGCCGCTCCAGGAGCAGGTCGGCGGCCAGATCCATCAGCTGCTCCCGCTCCTGGACCTCCACCCCGGGCAGGCAGCGCTCGGCGATGCGGTAGAAGTCCTTCTCCCGCTCCTGCGACGCGAGGGTGGCGGCGTGGAGGGCGAGGGCCAGCGGGTTCTTGCCGTCGTGGCTGAGCGCCTCGGCCACCCGCTTGCCGGCCTCCTCGGCCCGGCCCGCCTCGAGGTGCAGGCGGGCGAGCTCCGCCAGCGCCTGGGCGGCGACCTTGCCCCGGTTGCCTCGGGCGATGCGCAGGTAGGCGGCCGCCGCGAGCCCCGTGTCACCCTCGGCCACCGCGCGGCGGGTGGGCCCGAGGAGGTCCTCGTGGGGCAGGAAGCGGCTGCCCCCGCCCTCGGGGCCCTCGCTCACTCGCCTTCCCAGTAGGCGACCTCGACTCCGTCGGGCACGTAGCGGGAGAGGGTGCGGCCCTCGTCGCTGCCCCCCGGCGCCGTGCCGGCGAAGAGACCCATCTTCCCCGAGTCGGGATAGACGGTGATGTCCGGCGCGTTCATCGTCGAGAAGACGAGGTAGCGCAGGTCCTTCTGCGAGGTGTTGTGGATCTGGTGGGCCCCCTGCACGCCGCGGGGGAAGGCGACGTAGTCGCCGGCGGTGATCGGCTGCTTGCGGCCGGCGAGGCGCAGATCGCCGCTGCCCTCGAGCACGTAGATCGCCTCCTCGTTGCCGTGGTGGAAGTGGTAGGGCCAGCTGCGCCAGCCGGGCGGGACCTCGACGATGCTGCAGCCGAGCTCCTTGCCACCGGCCGCCAGCGCCAGCTGCTTGCGGCGGAAGCGGAAGCGGTCCTCGCGATCGACCTCGGTCCACTCCAGGTCCCGCTCGTTGATCACCCTGTCCTTCTTCTCGCTCATCGACGACTCCTCGTTCCTGGGGGGAGCGAGACGCCGCCCGGCCTTCGTCCGGGGACGTCCCGTACCCTCTTCTAGCACCCCGGGCCCACCGCGACCCACCTCGCCGGAGCAGGCCGCGATCAGATCCTGGACGCATTCCGGGGGTCCTCGCCGCACCGGGACAAAGTCGCGTGATCCCGGGATCTTGGCGACCCCGATCAGATCATAGACGGGATCACTCTCGATCGATCATTTGCTGGACGCCCTCGGACGGAAAATAACCTGTGATCAGGTACTTGGGGCACCGAGGCCCTGCTCGATCGGGCAGGCACGGCCCTTGCGAAGGGCCCCCGCCATGACGCGGACCGCCACCCTCTCCTCTCGCCTCCTCTCCCTCATCATTGCCGCCCTCCTCCTGGGCCAGGCGGCCTGCGGGAGCGGCGCGGGGACGACCCAGCAGGGAGTGCAGCGGGGCGCCCTCGAGCGGGGCGGGAAGGCCGACGCCACCTTCGAGCTCTCCCTGCGGATCACCGAGGTCATGGCGACCCCCGCCGACGACCGCAGCGGCGAGTACGTCGAGGTCTACAACGACAGCCCCCTGCAGGTGAGCCTCGAGGGCCTCCTCCTCGACGACGAGGACAGCGTCGACACCCTGATCCACCGCAGCGGCCCGACCCACCTCGAGGCCTTCGGCTACGGCGTCATCGTCGATCCCGACTACCGCGATCCGCTGCCTCCGGAGGCGGCCGTCTACACGGTCTCCGACCGGGCGCTGGGCAACGGGCTGGCGGCCTCCGATCCCGTGATCCTGCGGGCGGCGTCCGGGCTCGTCCTCGAGCGCGTGGGCCCGAGGGCCACCCTCCGCGGCTACGCCCGCGAGCGCCGCGCGCCCCTCCTCGACGACGTCTCCACCAGCTGGCGGCTCACCCGCGAGGGGAGCCCCGGGCGGCGCAACCGCCACGCCCCCAGCGAGCGCCTGAAGCTCCACCTCACCCACGACTGGGACGAGGCCGAGACGGTCGCGGCCCTCGTCGACTTCATCGACGCCACCGAGCAGACCCTCGACTGCGCCATCTACCAGATGAACCACCCCGAGGTGATGCGGTCCCTGCTCGCGGCCCACGAGCGGGGCGTCGCGGTGCGGATCGTGACCGACACCACCTTCTTCGACGAGCGCGCCGACTACTACGCCGGCTACGAGGCCCTCCTCGCCGCGGGGATGGACATCGTCCCCGACCAGCGCTCCTCCGAGATGCACGACAAGTTCCTGGTCTCCGACCGGCGCTACGTCTGGCTGGGCTCCTACAACCCCACCATGAACCACTCCGCCGACTCGGCCCTCGAGCTCGACAGCGCCTCCCTGGCCCGGGAGCTCGAGCGGCAGGTCGACGACATGATGGCCGGCAAGTTCGGCGTCTGGAAGCGCAAGACCGAGCAGGAGCGGCACCTCGTCGACGGCACCGAGCTGCGCCTCCTGACCAGCCCCCAGGGCGGCGTCCTCGAGGTGATCCTCGCGGAGCTCGGGAAGGCTCGCCGCTCGATTCACTTCCTCGCCTTCGGGCTCACCGAGGACCGCGTGGGCGACGCCCTCCTCGAGCGCGCGGGCGCCGGGGTGCAGGTGCACGGCGCCATCGACTGGCTCCACGCCAGCCGCACCGGCTCCGAGTGGAGCCGCCTGGTGGAGGCCGGCCTCGACGTCCGCCGCAGCCCCCACGCGATGCTGATGCACCAGAAGCTCATCGTCATCGACGGCGGCACCCCGGACGCGGTGGTGATCCTGGGCTCCTACAACTTCACCAACCGGGCCGAGACCCGCAACGACGAGACCATGCTCGTCGTCCGCAGCGGCCGCCTCGCCGCCATGGCCGAGAGCGCCATCGCCGCGGTGATGCGCGACTCCGAGTCGGTGGGTCAGGACGCGATGCCGGCCCTGGCCATCACCGAGGTCGCCCAGGGCACCACCGCCTGGGTGGAGGTGGAGAACCAGGGCCCCGAGGCCATCGCCCTCGTCGGCTTCGAGCTCACCGATCTCGAATCCGTCTCTCGGCTCACCGGTGTCCTGGCCCCGGGGGAGCGCAGGGTCGTGGTCTTCGAGGGCCCGCTGGGCGGCTCCTCCCCGGTCTTTCTCCGGGACGCCGCCGGCCGGGTGATCGACGCCGTCGCCACCGACGACGTGATCCGCAGCCCTCAGCAGACCCTGCGCCGGCTCGGCCCGGTGAGCTGGGAGCTTTCCTCGCCCACGCCCGGCCGGTAGAAGTCGAAGGGTGGCGCCCCCCCCTTCCTCCCGCCTCCGGCGAACGATGGACTCGGCCTTCCGCATCGGGCTGGTGGTCACCCTCCTCGTGACCCTGGGCCCGGCCCTGCTGGTCGCCTGCGCCTGCCGCTCCTTCCTCTACCACCCGACCCGCGCGGACCCCGCGGCGCTCGCGGTGGGGGCCTGGCAGGCCGCCGAGCTGCCCGTCGCCGAGGGGATCGTCCTGCGCGGGCTGGTCCGTCCCCCCCGCGCGGCGGCGGACGAGGCACCCCGCTGGATCCTCTTCTTCGGCGGCAACGCCATGAGCCTGCTCTCGAACCGAACGGTGCTGCAGGAGCTGGCCCCGGAGCCCGGGATCGGCCTGGCCACCTTCGCCTACCGCGGCTACGACGGCTCCGGGGGCAGGCCGAAGGAGGAGCACCTCCTGGCCGACGCCGAGACCCTCGCGGCGCACCTCGAGGCCGAGCACGGGGTCCGGCCCGACCGCCTCGTGATCCTGGGTCAGAGCCTGGGCACCGGGGTGGCGATCCACCTCGCGGCCGCGCTCGCCCGCAAGGGGAGCCCCCCCGCCGGGCTGGGGCTGCTCTCCCCCTACACCTCCATGTCCCGGGTCTTCGACGATCACGTGCCGGTGATCCCCGTGGGCTGGGCCGTGACCGACAGCTACCGCAGCGAGCGGCTGGCCCCCGAGCTGACGCCCCCGATCGTCATCGTCCACGGGGACCGCGACGAGGTGATCCCCGTCTACCACGCTCGCCGGCTGGCCGAGGCCCTCGGGGAGCGGGTGCGCTACCACGAGCTTCCCGGCCGCCACCACAACGACCTGTGGGACGACCCGGGGACCCTCGAGGCCCTGCGCGGCCTGCTGCGCTGAGCATGGCGACCGCGGGCGTCAGACGGTAGGCTGCGGCTGCGTCCGGCGACTCGGACACCAGGGAGGATCGTAGATGAGCAATCCGATGGGCTCCGACATGGGCGGCGCGGTCTGCGCCCAGCACCCCGAGCGTAACGCGCAGCGCACTTGCGAGCGTTGCGGCGCCTACATGTGCTCCGAGTGCACCGAGGGCGGGTTCAAGGACACCTGCCCCGACTGCGTCGCGCGCACCGGCGGCGGCACCTTCCCCCTGAGCCGGGAGGACTGGAGCTTCGATCAGATCTTCTCGATCTCCTGGGAGCGCTGGAAGCCCGAGTGGCTGATGATCTCGGTGGGCATGCTGATCATCTTCGGCGTCACGATGGTCTTCAACGTCGTCTCCCAGGTGATCCAGGCCGGCGTCGCCTCCGCGGGCAGCGTGGAGGCCTCGATCGGCTTGAGCCTGATCTTCTCCTTCGCCCAGTCCCTGATCCAGGGCGTGATCCAGCTGGGCTTCTACCTGCTCTGCATCGACGTCCTGATGGGGAAGCCAGCCAACCTCGGCCTGCTCTTCACCCAGTTCGCCAAGGTCGGGAAGCTCTTGGTCCAGCTCCTGGTCATGGGCCTGATCATCGTGGTGCCCCTGGCCGTCTACGCTGGCATCATCGCGGGGATCATCTTCCTGGCCGGGCTGCAGGACTCGGAGGAGGTCGTGCTGGCCATCGCCGGCGGCGCCTTCCTGCTCGTCCTCTTCCCGCTGATCTGGGTCTCCCTGGGCTTCTACTTCATGCAGATGGAGCTCGCCTTCGACGACGAGGTGGGCCCGATCGACGCCATCAAGCGCTCCTTCGCCCTGGTCGACGGGCACCGCCTGGGCACCTTCGGGGTCGCCTTCGTGGCGGGGCTGGTGGCGATGCTGGGCATCTTCGCCTGCGGCATCGGCATCATCGTCTCGGCGGGCCTCTCGCAGCTCATCCTCTGCGGGCTCTACCTCGCCCTGCGCAACGGCTCCGATCTCCCGGCCGTGAACCGGGATCTGGCCTAGGCCATGCTGCTCGGGTCGAGGACGACCCGGTTGCGGCCGCCCGCCTTGGCCTGGGCCGCGGCGTCGGCGGCCAGCTTCAGGGCGCGGCCGAGCGGGGTCGCGGCCTCGACCGTGGCCGCACCGACGCTGACGGTGATGGACTCCAGACCGTTCTCGGTCTCGATGGCCATCGACTCCACCCCCCGCCGGATGCGCTCGGCGACCCCGAGCGCCTCCCGGGAGCGGGTGTTCGGGAGGAAGAGCACCAGCTCCTCCCCGGCGTGACGACCGGCGACGTCGGCCTGCCGGCTGCATCCCAGGATCAGCCGGCCGATCCGGCGCAACACCTCGTCCCCCACCGAGCGCCCGACGGTGTCGTTGAAGGCGCCGAGGTGGTCGACGTCCAGGTAGAGCAGGCTGAAGGGCCAGTCCTCACGCTGGAGCAGGGCCTGCTCCCGCAGCACCACCTCCCGCCAGATCTCCCGCCGGTAGAGGCCCACCAGGGGGTCGCGCACCACCCCCTGGTCCAGGGCGAGGTGCACCTCCAGCCCCCCGCCGTCCTCGAGGGGCAGGCAGGTCACCCGGAAGACCTCGGTCACGCCCTCCGCATCGGTGTAGGCGTGGATCACCGAGGCCGCCCTGCCCTTCTCCTGGGCCTCTCGCAGGGGGCAGAGCTCACCGCGGAGAAAGCAGGGGCGATCGTCGCCGTGGACGAGGCCGTGGCAGGTCCCCGCCGGAGGGCCATAGACCTCGCCGGCGGAGGTGTTCCCCCAGCGCACCTCGTACTCGGACGACACCCAGATCACAGGGTCGTCCATCTGCTCGAAGGCCGGGAGCGAGGCCTCGAGCTCGGCGCGTGTGAGCTTCCGAGCGATGGCTCCAGTCTACGCTCCCGGAGCGCGGCCCGGGAAGCTCAGACCTCGAGCATCGCCCCGAGGTGGACCACCTGGTTGGGGGACAGCTCGAAGTAGTCGGTGACCCCCCGGGCGTTCTTGGCCAGCCAGAGGTAGAGCGCCTGGCGCCAGCGAGCGAAGTGGGTGTCAGGCCGGAAGATCAGGTGCTGCTGCCCCACGAAGAAGGTGGTGGCGGTGCCGCTGATGTCGAGCCCCTGCCGCTTGCAGGCTTCGATGATCTTGGGGACCTCTGGCTTCTCCATGAAGCCATAATGGGCGGTCACCCGGTGCAGATCCGGATCGACCTCCACCACGTCCACCCGGTCCCGGTCGGAGAGGTGGGGCACGGCCACCGACTTGATGGTCAGCAGGACCACCCGCTGGTGGAGCACCTTGTTGTGCTTGAGGTTGTGCAACAGCGCGGGCGGCGCGCCCTCGTCCCGCCCCATCATGAAGACCGCGGTCCCCGGGACCCGGGTGGGCGGGTGGTCGCGGACGTCCATCCGGAAGACCGAGAGGGGCACCACCAGCTGGGCCAGGCGCTGGGCGACCAGGGTGCGGCCGCGGCGCCAGGTGGTCATCATGACCGTGATGACGGCGGCGATGGTCAGCGGCATCCAGCCTCCGTCGGCGACCTTCACGATGTTGGCGCCGAAGAAGGAGGCGTCGATCGAGCCGAAGAGGAGCAGGAGTGGCCCGCAGATCCAGAGCGAGAGCCTCCACTGCTCCCGGGCGACGACGAAGGTCAGCAGGCTGGTTATCAGCATGGTGGTGGTGACCGCGATGCCGTAGGCGGCCGCCAGCCCGCTGGAGGAGCCGAAGCCGACCACCAGGGTGATGACCGCGACGAAGAGCAGCCAGTTCACCGCTGGCACGTAGATCTGTCCGCTGTGCTCGGCGCTGGTGTAGACGATCTTCATCCGGGGGAAGTAGCCCAGCTGCATCCCCTGCATGGCCAGGGAGAAGGCCCCGGAGATCAACGCCTGGGAGGCGATCACCGTCGCGGCCGTCGCCAGCACGATGAGCGGGAAGCGCGCCCAGGTCGGGGCCAGGAGGTAGAAGGGGTTGGAGGCCGCCTCGGGGGAGTGGAGGAGCAGCGCCCCCTGCCCGAAGTAGGAGGCCAGCAGACAGGGCAAGACCACCACGTACCAGGCGGTGCGGATCGGGAAGCGGCCGAAGTGCCCCATGTCGGCGTAGAGGGCCTCACCGCCGGTGACCACCAGGAAGACGACGCCGAGGATCAGGAAGCCCTCCATCCGGTTGATGGCGAAGAAGTCCCAGGCGTACATGGGGTTGAGCGCCGCGATGACGCTCGGGTTGGCGATCACCTCCTTCAGGCCCAGGACGGCGATCACCACGAACCAGACCAGGGTGATCGGCCCGAAGACGGCGCCCACCTTGGCCGTCCCCTTCCGCTGGAAGAGGAAGAGCCCCGCCAGGATGCCGATGCCGCCGGGGATCACGTAGGGCGCGAGGGAGGGGGCCGCGATCTCCAGGCCCTCGACCGCCGAGAGCACCGAGATCGCCGGGGTGATCATGCCGTCCCCGTAGAGGAGCGCGGTCCCGAAGACGCCCATCAGGGCCAGGATCCAGCGCTTGTCCCGGGACTCGGGGGTCGGCAGGGCCAGGGCCATCAGCGCCAGGATGCCCCCCTCGCCCTGGTTGTCCGCCCGCAGGACGTAGAGCTGGTAGTTGATCGAGATGACGATGATCAGCGACCAGAAGATCAGCGAGAGCACCCCGAGGACGTTCTCGGGGGTCACCGGCACCGCCGCCGGGCCGTGGAAGCACTCGCGGACGGCGTAGAGGGGGGAGGTGCCGATGTCACCGAAGACCACCCCCAGCGCCGTCAGGCTGGTGATGAAGAGCTTCTTCGGCGACTTGTTGCCCTTGGCGGTCTCGTCTGACATCGCTTGAGCCTCGAATCGTCCCCGGCAGGCCCTCGATCCGCTCGGATCAGGGGTTCGGAGTGGGAGCCGGCTCCGTGGGGGCCACCGGAAGCTCGGCGCCCAGGGCCTCGGGGTCGACGATGCCGATGTGCTTGGCGCCCGCGGCGCGGCAGAGATCCATGACCTCGACGGCCAGCCCGAAGTTCGCGCCGTCCTCGGCATCGAAGAAGGCCACCTTGTCGTCCCGCCCGCGCAGGGCGAGCCGCAGGCGCTCCCGGAGCATGGCCTCGTCCACCCGCTCGCCGTTCAGGTCGATGGACCCGTCCTGGTGGAGCTTGACCAGAAGGGGGAGCATCTCGGGGGGGATGTCCTCCTCGAGCTCGGTATCGTCCGTCTCGGGGAGGGAGAGCTTGAAGCGCAGCTCGAGGGTGGGGGTCACGACCATGAAGATGATGAGGAGCACCAGCACCACGTCGATCAGCGGCGTGACGTTGATCTCGGACTGGACGCCCTTTCCTCCCAGCTGCATCGCCATCTAGGATCCTCGAGGACGCTAGGCGTCCTCCTCCTTGCGTTCCTTGGTGGCGATCACGACCCGGGCTGCCCCGGCCTTGCGGCAGTCGAGCATCACTGCCCGGACCTTGCCGTAGTCGAGGCTGCGATCGCCCTTCACCACGACCTCGATGCCGGGGTTGAAGGAGAGGCGATCCTTCACCGCCTCGACCAGGCCCTCCTTCATCACGGGATCCTGATCCAGCCAGAGCTCCCCGTCGGCGGTCACGATGACGAAGAGCTGCTCGCGCTCACCCTTCCCCTTCACCACGTGCTTGGCCTCGGGGAGCTGCACGGCCTTGGCCTTCTGCATCATGGGCGTGACCACCATGAAGATGATCAGCAGCACCATGACGATGTCGACCAGAGGGGTGACGTTGATCTGGGCCTGGAAGCCCCCGCCCGAAGCGCCGGCCTGCATCGTCCCGGCCTAGCTCTCGCTGCCCGCGGCGCCGGCGCGACCCTGATCCTTGATCAGGTAGTCGACGATCTCGTTCTTCGCCGCCACCAGGGCGCCGCCGATCCCGTCCACCTTGGCGGTGTAGGCGTTGTAGAACCACACGCCGATGACCGCCACGGCGATGCCGAAGGCGGTGGTCAGGAGCGCCTCGGCGATGCCGGGGCCGATGGTGGCGAGGTCACCGGCGCCGCCGCCCATCGCCTGGAAGGCGTTGATGATGCCGAAGGTCGTGCCGAAGAGACCGACGAAGGGCGCGGTCGAGCCGACGGTCGCGAGGATGCCGAGGCCACGGCGCAGCCGGGTCAGCTCGGCGTCGATCGAGCGCTCGGAGGCGCGCGTCGCCGCCTCGACGACATCGTAGGTCGCTCCGGCGGCCTGCTTCTTCAAGCCGTCATCGTACTCGCTCACGCCGGCGCCGACCACCTGGGCCAGCGGGCTGCGCTTGTACCGCTTCTGGGTCTCACCGACGGTCTCGAACTGCCGGTCGTCGAGCGGCCCGCGGATCTCGAGGGCGAAGCGCTTGGACTCGCCGGCGGCACGCATGAACGCGAGGGCGCGCTCGATGCCGACCCCGAGCGTCCCCACGCTCATCAGCAGGAGGGTGTAGACCACGCCCTTCGCGACCGGGCCCATCGCGGCCCACATGTGTGAGAATTCGAACTCCATGCTCTTCTCCTGCTCGTGCTCTCGCTGCCTTACTCGAGCTTGAAAACGAAGGGCACCGGCAACCAGACGTAGACCGGTTGGCCCTCGAACTTGGCCGGCTGATAGCGGCACTTCTTCGCCGCCTGAACCGCGGCGTGCGCCAGCGCCTCGTTGCCGGACCGGACCTTGACCTCTCCGACGGTGCCGTCCTGCTTGACGCCCACCAGGAGGACCACTCTTCCGGTGACCCGCGCCTCGCGGAGCATCCGCGGATACTCCGGCTCGGGGCAGGCCCCCGGTACGGGCTTGGGGGGGATCATCCCCTTCTTCAGGCGGACCGGCTCCTGGCTGCCCAGCTCACCGCCGAGCACCCCACCGAGCACACCCCCCACCTGGCCGCCGACCACGCCGCCGACGACGCCGCCCTCGACACCCCCCTCGACGCCGCCCTCGACGCCCTCGACGCCGTCGTCGTCACCGCCGTCCTCTTCCTCCTCGACGGGCTCGGGCTCGGGTTCGGGCTCGGGCTCCGGATCCGGCCGCCGCTCGATCGGCTTGATCTGCTCGATCTTCGGCTGAACCATCACCGTGGGCGTCTTCGGCTTCTTCTTCCGCCGGATCTTCGCCTTGGGCGGCGGGGGTGGCGGCGGCGGAGGCGGCGCCCGGTAGAAGACCACCGGGACGTCCACCTCCTCCACGGCCTCCGAGACCGAGGGCTCCATCAGGAGCCACCCGGCCAGGGCAGCGTGCACCCCCACGGCGATGGCCGCCGCCACCAGGCGGCGGCCAAGTCCCCCCTTGGCCTTCGGCTGAACGAAACCGTCGAACATCATGGCTGGGGGAAACTACCTCTACTGGCAATGCTAGTAACGGAACCTCAGCCCAAATTGCATACTAAGTGGGTCCAAGGTGTCAATCACGTCGCCGAACTGGGTCGCTCCGCCCGCGGGAAGGTTCCGGGTCTCATAGGCCACGGCCGCCCGGTTGTTCAGCAGGTTGAACACGTCGTAGTAGAGCTGGATCTTCTGGCCGGTGAGCTCCTCGAGATCCCAGCCGATCCGCGCGGCGAGGGTGAAGAGGGCCGGCATCCGCAGCGGAACGAGGTTCCCCTCGGCGTCGTAGTCGTAGCCACGCGGCGAGCGGCGATCCCAGTAGTCGCTGAAGAAGCTGTTGAAGTAGTAGCGGTTGTAGGGGCCGCCGGACTGGTAATAGACCTCACCGCCGATGGAGATGCCCTTGGGCAGCTTGTAGGAGGTGTAGACCTTCAGCACGTGGGCGTGGTGGCCCGGCAGCAGGCCCTGCTCGAACTCCCGCTGGCGGGGCCGGTCGAAGGCCACGTCGAGGAGGGAGTAGTCGGGCGAGGTGCCGTCGGACTTCGACAGCACGTAGGACGCCATCATCTGCCAGTTCTTCGACAGCCGCTTGTTCAGGGTCAGCTGCAGGGCGATGTAGCGGTTCCAGGCGCCCTCGAGGGCCCCGAGGGAGTAGAGGTGGTTGGGCTCACCGTTCACGTAGCCGACGACCGCGTCGCCCTGCTCGTTCCAGATGACGTTGACCTCGTCGTCCTCCCAGACGTTGACGCTGGTCTTGTAGATCAGGTCCGCGGAGAGGGAGAGATCGTCCACCAGCTCCCGGGAGAGGCCGAGGATGAACTCGTGGGCGCGGGGGCGCTGCTGGTTGAAGGGCTCCTTGAGGTAGTCCTTGCCGGTGGTCGTCGGATCCGAGCCGCCCTGGGAGTACAGGAAGATGTCGTACTCCTCGGTGATCGGGTTGTACTGCCAGGTCCGGGTCCGCATCTCGCGGGCGCCCGCGAAGTCGGAGAGGGCCAGGTAGCCGGTGTCGACGTACTGATAGTAGCCGGCCCGGATGGCGGTCTTCTTGTCGCCGAAGGGATCCCAGGCCAGACCGAGGCGGGGGCTGACCGTGTTGACGATGATCTGGGCCTCACCCTCGTAGTTGCGCATCCGCGAGGAGTCGAAGCGCAGACCCGGGCGAACGGTGAGGCCGCCGAAGGGCTTCCAGACGTCCTGGGCGAAGACCGAGACGATGTCGCCGAAGAGCTGGTTGTCCTGGGCCTCGACCAGCTCGGTCTTCCGATAGGGGAGGCCGGCGCCGGAGATGGCGTTGGGATCGTTGGGGTCCACGCCGCTGTCGGTGAAGTACTCACCACCGGGGATGGACTGGAAGACGCTGTTCCAGGACATGGAGGCGTCGATGCCGGCCTTGAACTGGTGCCGGCCCATCATGTCGTCCACGTCGTAGGAGAGCGCCGAGTAGAGCTGCAGGCGGTAGCGCTTGTCGTCGACCCACTGGGTGTCGTTGATGGTGTCGGTGCCGGTGTCGATGTTGGTGTGACCCGAGGTGTCGAGGTCCAGGCTGACCGGGGTGATGTAGAGCCGCTGGCTCTTGAAGGAGACGCTGGTGTTCCAGAGCATCTGCGGCTGGAGGAAGATCTTGGAGTTCCCCATCAGCGTGATGCCCGCCTGCCACTGCCGGCGCTCGGCGTCCGGGTGGGTGGTCGGCTGCTGCTTGGTGTTCCGGATGGAGGTGGGATCCGTCTGGAAGAGCAGCTGGTAGGTCTGGGTCGGGGTGGGCATGAAGGTCAGCTTGCCCAGGGCATAGAGGCCGAAGAAGGTCCGCGGCGGCGGCTTCAGGCCCTCCTGATCCGGGAAGATCCCGAGCTGCTCACTGGTCCGCGAGGGACGCACGGCCGCGTAGGGAAGCTCGGCGGAGATGAAGTACCAGAGCTTGTCCTTCATCACCGGGCCACCCAGGTTCACGTTGCTCTGGATGATGGTGTTGTCCTGCGGGATCTCGTTGTCGTCGTAGGGCGAGAGCTGGCCGGCCTCGTAATAGATGGAGCCGTCCACGTGGTGCTCGTTCGAGCCGCTCTTCGTCACGATGTTGAGGATGCCGCCAGTGGCCTGACCGTACTCGGCGTCACGGCCGCCGGTGAGGACCTCGACCGACTCCATCGCGTCGAAGTTGAAGTTCGCCGAGAAGGTGTTGGTCACCGGGTCGGTGATGTTCACACCATCGAGCAGGTACTGGTTGCTGTACTGCTTGCTGCCCGCGACGTTCGGGTTGCCGCCACCGCCGCTCACGCCAGGCGTGAGGTTGGCGATCGACTGGTAGGACCGGCCGGTCGGGACGGTGTTGGCGAACTCGGTGGTGACGACCTCACCGGTGGTGGTGTTCTCGACGTCCACCATCGGGATCTTGCCCTTGACCACCACGGCCTCGGCCTCATCCGCGACCGGCGGCTCGAGGATGAGGTCCAGGGTGGCCGTGCGGCCGATCTGGACCTCGATGCCCTCGGTGGTCATGTCCCGGAAGAGGTCGTGCTCGGAGCCCACGGAGTAGGTCCCCGGGGGAATCTCCTTGAAGCGGGCCTCGCCGTCCTCGTTCGAGGTGACGACCCGCTTACCGATGAGGTTCTTACCCGAGAGGGTCAGCTTCACGCCGGCGACCGGCATGCCGTCCTGACCGGACACGTAGACCTCTACCTGTCCGGTCTGGACCGAGGCGAACGCCGGGCTCGCGAGGAGCACGGCAAGGAGAATGGCGCCAGAAAACCTGATCGTCTTCATGATGGCAGTTCCTTTACGCATGACTAGTTCTCGCAATTCCGGCTAGTTGGCCGTCAGGGTCAGGTTGAAGTCGTAGGCAGAGGCGCCCACGCACTGGAAGACGCCGACGGTGTAGCGCGTCCCGGCCGAGACCGGCACGCCACCGAAGTACTCCGGCTGAGCACCCGTCGCGGCATCCCAGCTCAGGACCCCGGCGGCGCCGCCGCCCTCGATCCGCGGACCGCCCGCCTCGAAGATCACGAGGTCGAGATCCTCACCCGCGTCGCCGAAGCCGAGGAAGCCCTCGAGGGTTCCGTCGACGGTCGGGACGAAGGAGTAGAAGTCGGCGTCGTCGGAGAGCGGGGCTCCGGTCCAGACGTTCGGGAACCAGTCGCAGGCGTCCGCCGCGATGGCGATGTCGCCGGCGATGTTGATCGGCACCTCCGGAGGCAGCGGACCCATGTCCTGCGCCATGGCGTAGTCGTCGTTGGCGCCCATGTCGCCCTGGTCGAGGCCCAGGCCGAGGATGTAGTCGCCACCGGGACCGGCGTAGTTCATGACCGCGATGACGACCGTCTCACCCCGCTGAACGTTCAGAGAGGTGAAGTCGATCTCGGGGTTGCCGTCGAAGTCGAGGTCGTGCCAGCCGCCCGAGAGGCGCTCGGGCTTGTCGCCCGTGCCGCCCGCGAAGCCGTCGATGACGCCCGCGGCGCCACCACCCTCGACCCGAGGACCACCGGCGTCGAAGACGATCATGTCGAAGTCGCTGCCCGGGTCGATCCAGTCGACCGTGACGGTCAGCTTGCCAGCCTCGGCCGCGGTGATCCGGAAGAAGTCGACGTCCGCCGGGTAGCTGCCGAGGAAGATGCTGGGCCACCAGTCGGCGCCACCGGCGATGTTGCCGGAGACCAGCACCGGGACCTTCGGGAAGAGGAGGCCGAGACCCTGGGCCGAGGCCGTCAGGTCGTTGGGCTCGTTCTCGGGAAGGACGAAGGGACCGGAGGCGGAGCAGGCATCGCCCGTGCCGTCGCCGTCGCTGTCGAGCTGATCCGGGTTCGGGACGCTCGGGCAGTTGTCGATGCCGTAGCAGTTCTGCCCGAAGGCCACCGGGTTCGGGTTGCAGACGCCGTCGTCGTCCATGTCCGGGTCGCAGGCGTCACCGACGGTGTCGCCGTCGAGATCCGCCTGGCTGGTGTTGGCGTCGTCGACGCAGTTGTCCAGGGTGTCGACGATCAGGTCGCCGTCGGTGTCGAGCGCCGGGTCGTTGCAGGCGTCACCGTCGCCGTTGCCGTCGGTGTCGTGCTGATCCGGGTTCACCACGTCGACGCAGTTGTCGGTGGTGTTGTCGACCGTGTCGTTGTCGTCGTCGGTGCCGATGCAGAGGTCGCCCACCCCGTCACCGTCGGTGTCGAGCTGGTTGTCCTCGTTGGCGCCGTTGGCCACCAGGATGCAGTTGTCGCAGACGTCGCCCACGCCGTCCGAGTCGGTGTCGGTGAGGTCGGTGGACATCACGCCGGGGCAGTTGTCGCAGGCATCACCCACGCCGTCGGCGTCGGTGTCGTCCTGGGTCTCGTTGTCCACCAGCGGGCAGTTGTCGTTGACGTCGAGGATGGTGTCGGCGTCGCCGTTGCCGTCGCAGGCGTCGCCCACGCCGTCGGCGTCGTCGTCGTGCTGATCGGCGTTGGCCAGATCCGGGCAGTTGTCGTCGTCACCCAGGCAGAAGGGATCCGTCTGACCGGGGGAGCAGACGCCGTCGTTGTCCTGGTCGAGCTCGGTGCCCGCCACCTCGCAGACATCGCCGATGCCGTTGGTGTCCAGGTCCTCCTGGTTGGCGTTGGCGACGACGATGCAGTTGTCGCAGGCGTCACCCACGCCGTCGGCGTCGGTGTCGAGGTTGCTCGAGTCGGCGACGTCGACGCAGAGGTCGCAGGCGTCGCCCAGCCCGTCGAGGTCGGTGTCGACCTGGCCGCCGGACTTGATGGTGAGGGTGTAGTTGATGTCACCCGGCACCAAGCCCGGATCGCGGATCGCGGTGATCTCGACCGGGTTCGTGTCGGCGATGACGCCCTCGAAGAGCACGTCGGACTGACCCGTGTTGTCGATGATCGACATCCCGGCGATGGTCACGTTGAGGTCTGAGGGCCACCCGCCGCCGGGGAGCAGCCAGTAGCCGTCCGCCGCCGTGACGTGGACCCGCACGGCCTGGCCGACGAGATCCGCGGCCGGGGTGAAGTAGAAGAAGTCGGCGGTCTCGCCGGCGGCGTCGGTGTTCTGACCGGTCACGGTCAGGGCGTCACCGTAGGCCACGGTGCCGAGGTTCTCGGCGTTGGCGGTGTCCTCGTTCGTCCCGAGCGCCGCGGGATCCTCCATCTCGGCGTAGGGCGTGAGGGTGTTGTCCGGGTTGGCCAGCACCGGGCAGGTGTCGGTGCCGTTGTCGACGCCGTCGCCGTCCCAGTCGCTGTCGCAGGCGTCGCCCTCGCCGTCGGTGTCGAGGTCGGCCTGGTCGGTGTTGACCGTCCGCGGGCAGTTGTCGACGCTGTCGTCGATGGTGTCACCGTCGGTGTCGGTGTCGCAGGCATCACCCTCGAGGTCTCCGTCGAGGTCGGCCTGGCCGATGCACATGCCGCGCACGCACACGTTGCCCAAACCGGAGCAGTCACTGTCGTCGGAGCACACCACCGGCGCGTCGGCCGCGCCCGGGCAGAGGTCGCAGGCGTCGCCCCAGAAGTCGCCGTCGGAGTCGGTCTGGGTCGGGTTGGCGACCAGCGGGCAGTTGTCGCAGGCGTTGCCGAGGCCGTCGCCGTCGACGTCGCCCTGCAGCGGGTTGTAGAGGCCGACGCAGGAGTCGCAGGCGTCCTGGGTGCCGTCGCCGTCCAGGTCCTCCTGGTTGGTGTTGGCCGCCAGCGGGCAGCCATCGGCAGCGTCGGCGATGCCGTCGTTGTCGTCGTCGGTGTCGCAGGCGTTGCCCACGCCATCGGCGTCGGTGTCGAGCTGCGCCGGATCGGCGGTGCCCGGGCAGAGGTCGCACATGTCGCCCACGCCATCGGCGTCGGCGTCGCCCTGCGCGGCGCAGCGGCCGGCCACGCAGGCGCCGCCGTAGGAGCCGCAGTCGCCGTCGACGGTGCAGGCGGGGGGCGCGTCAGCGACGCTCACGCAGAGGTCGCAGGCGTCACCCACGCCGTCGCCATCCGCGTCGGCCTGGTTGTCCTCGTTGGCGCCGTTGGCCACCGTCGGGCAGTTGTCGGTGTCGTTCGGCACGCCGTCCTCGTCGGAGTCGGTGTCCGGATCGCAGTCGTCGCCGATGCCGTCGTTGTCGGTGTCTTCCTGGCCGGCGTTGGCCGTCTGCGGGCAGTTGTCGGAGCCGGTGCAGGCCGAGCTCACGACGCCCGGATCGCAGATGCCGTCGCCGTCGTTGTCAGGATCGCAGGCGTCGCCGCGGCCGTCGCCGTCGGCGTCCGAGGGCTCGCTGCAGGTGCCGACGGTGTCGTCGAAGGGGTCGGCGATGCAGACGCCACCGGCGCCGGCGCACTCGGCCGCCCCGCCGTCCTCGGCCGCGGGGTCGCAGCCGAGCAGGGGATCCACGACCCAGACGCAGAGGTCGCAGGCGTCGCCGATGCCGTCGTAGTCGGTGTCGAGCTGATCGACGTTGGCCGCGCCGGGGCAGTTGTCGCAGGCGTCGCCGAGGCCGTCGCCGTCGCTGTCGCGCTGGCTGCCGCAGAAGCCGACGAGGTTGCAGGTGCCGCCGGCGCCCACGCAGTCGGAGTCGTCCTCGCAGGAGGGGATGGCGTTCGGGATGCCCAGGCAGAGGTCGGAGGCGTCGTCGACGTTGTCGCCGTCCACGTCGTCGTCACAGGCGTCGCCCATGCCGTCGCCGTCGGAGTCGGCCTGGTCGGCGTTCTCGGCCGCGGGGCAGTTGTCGCAGGTGTCGCCCACGCCGTCGCCGTCGGCGTCCTCGGTGCCGTCCTGAGCGGCGTTGTAGGTCTCGTAGCAGAGGTCGCAGGCGTCGCCCGCGCCGTCGCCGTCGCTGTCGAGCTGGTCGGCGTTGGGGACCATCGGGCAGTTGTCGGTGCCCATGCAGTCGGGGTCGGTTTGGCCGACGTCGCAGTAGCCGTCGCCGTCGTCGTCCGCGGAGCAGGCGTCGCCGACGAAGTCGAAGTTCAGGTCCTCCTGACCCGGGTTCGCCACGGCATCGCAGTTGTCGCAGACGTCACCCACGCCATCGCTGTCGCCGTCCTCCTGGCCGTCGTTGGCCAGGCCCGGGCAGTTGTCGCTGTCGTCGGCCACGCCGTCGTTGTCGTCGTCGAGATCGCAGGCGTCGCCGCCGCCACCCTCGACCAGCTCACCCTCGGGATCGTAGGAGTCGCCGTCGGTGTCGGCCTGAGAAGGATTCGGGACGTCCGGGCAGTTGTCGTAGGGCTTGGTCTCCAGGTCCTCGATGGCGCAGTGGATGTCGTCATCGGGGCACTGGGTGTAGCCGTCGTCGATCTCGTCGCCATCGCTGTCGATCGGGCAGCTCGGGGGCTCGATGCCGAAGACCCACGGGCAGGCGGCCGAGGCGTCGTCGTTGCAGGCGTCGCCCTTGCCGGCGCCGTCGGTGTTGGCCTGGTCGAAGTTGGCCACGTCCGGGCAGTTGTCGCAGGCGTCGCCGGCGCCGTCGTTGTCGCCGTCTTCCTGGCCCGGGTTGTAGTCGTCGGGGCAGTTGTCGTCCGGCAGGCCGTCGCCGTCGGTGTCGGCGTTGGCGTGGCCGTCGAAGTCGGTGTCGGTCACCTGGGTGTCGATGAGCAGCTCGACGTCGGCGGTGTCGTCGGAGGCCGTCAGCTCGAGGGGGGCGCCCATCACGAAGTCGGCCGCGCTCGGCGGACCGTTGACCGTGAAGTTCAGCGCGGCGCTGCGGCCCGCGTTGTCGCCGTCGTTGTCGGCGTAGGCGTAGAGGTAGACCGTGGAGCCCGGGGCGACGAAGACGCCCTTGAAGGTGCCGACCACGTCGCCGTCGTCGTTGAACTCGAAGTGCTCGGCGCTGGTGCCGGCGATCGGGAGCCGGGTCTTGTCCGAGTCGGGGTCGGCGTTGGCCAGGGGCTCGTCGATGACGAAGGGCGCGTCGTTCGTGTAGGCGCCGACGAGCACGCTGCCGATGATGGTGCCGGCCTGGGCGCCCATCTGCATCGTGTAGCCGCAGGCGATGTCCGCCATGTAGCGGTGGTGCACCATGTAGGTGACACCCTTCTCGAGCACCGCCGAGACGATGATCGCGTCCTCGCCGTCGTTCGTGCCGATGATCTGCTGCAGGTCGATGACGTTGGAGTAGTCATCGGCGATGTCGGTGCCGCGAATGAACCAGAGGTTGTTCACGCCACCGGCGCAGGTGTGCTTGTAGTGGATCGTGATCGAGCCGGTCTCCGAGAGGGAGAAGGCGAAGCGATCGCGAAGATCGTCAGGGCCCATCTCGCCGGTCACGGTGATGGCCGGGGCGTCGGTCTCGATGACGCCGAGGTCCTGGTAGTCCGGGCCCGTGTAGCCCGGAGGCAGGGGGTAGCCGTTCGGCTCGACCTCGGGGATCGTGGGGCCGAGCTCGGCCTCCCCGGGGAGCAGGGGGTTCAGGGACGAGGCGATCCGGACCGTACCGGTGATCTCGGCGCCGAGCGGCGGAAGCTCGGGCTCGCAACCCGTCAGGGTGAGGAGCGGCAGGAGCGCAACGAGCGCCACCTTGCCAGCAAGAGAAATGATGAACGACGAATAGGAACGATCCGTGGAATGCAACACGGCCTCCCCTCCGATTTCGCGTGTGAATCGACGAATCGTCCCGGAATGGGGCGATCCTTTCAAAAATGTCCGGGGGAACCTGAACCCTTTCCCCCTGAGCGTCAAGGGGCGAACGCGCACTAATTTCGCGCTTTGGTCAGACCTCTCCCACGCCTTGCACCCGGGGTCGCGCCTGGAAGGGATCGACCAGCCTCCGGGCCCACTCGTAGTCCTCGAAGGCCACCGAGAGGCCGACGAAACAGAAGACCGAGCCGATTCCGTAGAGCACGAGGGCCTTGCCCCACTCGAGGGGGAAGAACCAGAACATGAAGAAGTAGATGATCATCGACAGGATGATCATCGCCCACCCCATGACCTTCGCCGCGGGCCGCTCGTGGGCGCCCACCTGGTCGGCCTCCCGCTGCCTCGCCACGTCGAGGCCCATCAGGTACATGCCCTTGAGCCGCTCGTCGAAGACCTCCTCCCAGCTCTCCAGGGGCCGGTAGGCGGGCATCACCCGGGTGCCGTGCTCCTCGGCCAGGGCCGCCAGGCGCCCGGGCTCTCCGTAGACCCTGGTCTCGTCGGCGTACGGCTTCACCTCGAGCCCCTCCTCGAGCTTCGTGCCCCGGGGGACCAGGACGTAGGGGCGGTCGAAGCCGTGCCGCTGCACGTAGGCGGTGGTCTGCTGAGTGGTGAAGAAGCGCTCGAGGTGCTCCGGGCGCTGGGGGGCGAAGCGCGAGTTCACGAGCCAGAAGATGATCAGGCCGATGGGATAGGTGAAGAACTGGGACTCGAACCAGTCCGGGAAGGCCGCCTTGAACGCCGGCCAGATCATCCACTCGTACTGCCCGCGGAAGCCCGTCGCGAGGATGACGTAGACGAGGGCCAGGAAGGCCGCGACCAGCGCCCCGGAGAGCGCCCCCTGCCAGGTGGCCCGCTTCACCAGGAAGGCGCCGAAGACCAGGATGAAGCTCATCGGCCCGACGAACTCCGAGACGGCGATCTGGAGGAACCAGATGCTGTCGGGCAGGACGAAGGAGGCCGAGATCGCGGTGACCACGAGGATGAGGAGGATCACCCGGCTGGCCCGCACCATCTGCCGGTCATCGGCCGCCGGGTTGATCCAGAGCTGGTAGAGGCCCCGGACCCAGTCCGTCATCTTCGCCATCAGGTAGGAGTCGAGGGTGCCCATCACCGCCGCCAGCAGGGCGATGAGGAGCAGGGAGGAGGCGAGCATCGGGAAGCCCGGATGCTCGGCCAGGCGCCGCAAGGTCCCGGTGAAGAGATCGTCGCCGGGGATGTCCGGGGCGAAGGCCTTGAAGGAGAGCCCGGTGATGTTCACGAAGAGGCCGTAGGGCACCGTCGTGAGGATGAGCGCCAGGATCGGCCCCTGCCGGGCGACCTTCTCGGTGGTCGCCGCCATGTAGCGTGAGCCGTAGAACTGGCTCGGGATCATGATCAGCAGGACGTTCAGGAGGAACTGCGAGGCCATGAAGGAGTAGGTGTACTCGGAGGAGGGGGCGGTCGGCCCCAGGACCTGCTCGTACTCCAGGAAGGCGTGCTGGTCGGTGCTGTCGAAGTAGCCCACGATCACGTCCCAGCCGGCGGACCAGGAGCCCTCCCCCAGGATGTAGAAGATGGCGATGGTGGGGACGATCATCGCCGCCCAGGTCAGGATGCCCTGCAGCATGTCGGTGACCACCGCCGCCTTGAAGCCACCGAAGGCGAGATAGGCGGCGATGGTGAGCAGGACCGCGATGGCGCCGATGGCCAGCGGGTCGATGCCCCACTGCTCGACCTCCTTGATCACCGGGAACATGTCGGTGAAGGTCAGACCCGCGCCCTTGAGCATGGAGGCGAAGGCGAAGGGCACGCCCACGAGCATGAAGAGGACGTAGGCCAGCAGGGTCTTCGGCCCGAAGCGGAACGCGATCGAGTCGAGGAAGGAGATGATGCCGCTGGTGCGCATCTTGCGCACGAAGAGCATCGTCATGATCGGGGTGCCGACGCACCAGAACCACTCGTACCAGAGGTCGATGACGCCGCCGGTGGCGATCATCCCCACGGTGCCGATGTAGGCGAGCGTCCCGACGCCGGTGGCGAAGACGCTCATGATGATCCATGGCAGCGTCACGCTCCGGCCGGCGAGGAGGAAGCCGCTGGCGGAGTCCGACTGACCCCCCCGCTCCGAGAGGATGCCCAGCCAGACCATGAAGGCCAGGTAGACGGCGAGGGTGATCAGGTTGAGAAGGCCCCAGCTCATGTTTCGTCTCCTTGTCCTCGCGCGCCCGCTCCAGGGTGCGAGGGCCGGGGACCATGCCGGGGCCCGGGTTGCCCGGTCAAGGTCGGTGACCCGACCGGGCTCCCCTGCATCCTTCTACTCGAAGGGTGCTCAGGCGGGGCGGCGGCCCACGAAGCGCAGGCTCTCCACCTTCGCCTCCTCGGCCGCCTTCTGCAGATCGGCCGGGTCGAGGCCAGCGGAGACGAAGTCGCCGGCCACCATCGCCACGATCTGCTCGGGCTCGTAGCGCATCCGGTCGGCGACCTCGACCTCGAGGCCGGCCTCCCGCAGACCCGCCAGGTACTCCTCCTCGCTCACGGCGCCGGAGACGCAGGAGGCGTAGGCCACGTCGGAGGCCCGCACCGTCTCCGGCAGCCCCTCGACGACGATGTCCGAGATCGAGAAGCGCCCACCGGGCTTCAGGATCCGGGCGATCTCCCGGTAGACCGCCGGCTTGTCCGGCGAGAGGTTGATCACGCAGTTCGAGATCACCCAGTCCACCGAGCCGGCCTCCACCGGGAGGTCCTCGATCATGCCCTTGCGGACCTCGACGATCCCCTCCCGGCCCTCGCGGGCGATGTTCTCCCGGGCCGCCGCGATCATCGCGTCGGTCATGTCGATGCCGATGACCCGGCCGCCCTCCCCCACCCGATCGGCGGCGATGAGGAGGTCGAGGCCAGCGCCGGAGCCGAGGTCCACCACCGTCTGGCCGGGCTCGACCCCGTCGAAGGCCAGCGGGTTGCCGCAGCCGAAGGAGGTCGCCGCCGCGTCGGCGTGGCGGTCGGCGTCCTCGCCGTAGCCCACGATCTGGGCGGCGGAGGCCCCGGGGGCGGCCGTCACCTCGGCCTTCGCGTCGCCCCCACAGCAGCCGGTCGAGGGGGCCTGGACCGTGAGGACCTTGCGCTCGGGCACCGGCTGGCAGCAGCCCGTCTTCCCCTCCTTGGCGCGCTGGAGGGCCTCGGTGTAGGCGCTCTTCACGAACTCGTGGACGTTCTCGCTCATCGTCGCTTCTCCTTCGTCGGATGCTTGGTTCGGGGTGGGCTCACAGCAGCCCGGGATTCGCAGACAGGCCTCGATGGCGTCGGCGGTCTCCCGCAGGACGCTCACGAGGCGGTGGTGATCGAGCTGGTACTGGACCTCTCTCCCCTGGCGCCGGGCGGCCACCACCCCGGCGGCCTTGAGCTGGGAGAGGTGGCGGGAGACGCCGGAGAGGTGGACCTCGCAGCAGTCGGAGGCCTCGGTGACGGTGAGGGGACGCCCGGCCACCGCCAGGCGGATCACCAGCTCCAGCCGGCGGGGATCGCAGAGGGCGCGGAAGAGCCCGGGAGAGAGGGTGCCCTCCAGCGCCTGCCGGCAGCTGGTCCGGTCCGGACTCGGGCTGGCTTCGGTCTCGCTCATGAATTGCAAGATAGCGCAAATATGCACATATGCAACCCGGGAGATCGAGATCGCCAGGATCGGGCTTCTCTGGCCCGCTACACCAACATCTGGCCTTCGAGCCGCCGGGCGGTCTCGGCCCCGGCCAGCTCCTCGACCAGGGCGAGGGCGAACTCCATCGCCGTCCCCGGGCCCCGGCTGGTGAGCACCGAGCCGTCCCGCACCACCCGCTCCGCGCTGGGGCTGGCCCCGAGGAGGCCCTCCTCGAAGCCCGGGTAGCAGGTCGCTTGCTTGCCTTCCAGCAGCCCGGCGGCCCCCAGGGCGATGGGAGCGGCGCAGATCGCCCCGATCCGGCCGCCGCGGGAGGCCTGGGCGCCGAGGAAGGCCCGCAGGGGCTCGCTGTCGCGGAGGGTGGCCGCGTTGGGCATCCCGCCCGGCAGGACGACGAGGTCCCAGGGGACCTCCGGGGCCTCGGCGAGCACCCCGTCGGCCTCGAGGGGGATCCGGTGCGCCCCCATCACCCGGCGCCCGGTGAGGCCCAGCACGGTCACCTCGATCCCGGCCCGGCGCAGCACGTCCACGATCGTGACCGCCTCGATCTCCTCGAAGCCGTCGGCCATCACCATGCAGACCTTCGCCATCGCGTGTCTCCTTTCCGGGTCTCTCTTCAGGCCGCCTCGAAGCGGCCGTCCAGGAAGGGCGCCTCCCCCACCTCGTCGGCGACCAGGAGGCGGTCCCCGTCCAGGAAGACCGCCACCTCCCGCGGGAGGGCGAGGGGCTTGGTGAAGCGCATCTCCAGGTGCTTGAGCCGCGCGGGGTTGCCGTCGAGCTCGGAGCGGACGAGGTCCGCCGCCGCCTTCGCGCAGGAGCCGAAGCCGTGGAGGATCACGGAGCGGAAGCCCGAGAGCTTCGCGTAGGGTCCGACCCAGTGCACCGGGTTGAAGTCGCCGGTGAGGCAGGCGAACTCGAGGCCCGCCCGGCGGGACAGGCGCCAGCGGGCGAGCTCCCGGGCGCCCTCGGGGACGAGCTCCTCGGCCTTGCGCTTCTTGAGGCCGCCGCCGCGCCGCAGCGGCACGATGGCCTGCAGCTCCGACTCCAGGAGCAGGTCGCCACTCGCGTCGCGGGTCTCGAGGCCCACCCGCGCCAGCACCCGCCGCTCGGTCTCGTCCACCCCGCGCAGCTGGGCCGAGAGGGAGAGGGGCTCGCCCCGGGGCACGGGGGCGTGGATCGTCAGGGCGCAGCCAGCGTTGAGCACCCGGGTCAGGGGGAAGGGCAGGCCCTCGAGGGCCCGCGCCATCAGCGGCATCCCCCACTGGGGGAAGAGGGTCGGCGGCACGGCGCTGCGCCAGATCGCCGGGTCCTCACCGGCCCAGGCGATGAAGTCGTCGACGAGGCGATCGGAGCGCGGCGGGACCGTGGCGCGGAGCACGGGCGGCTCGCCCGGCGCCCCCCCGCCGGCGCCGCGGCCGCGCAAGCGCTCGAGGGCGGTGAGGCCCAGCGTGCGTCCGAAGGAAGCGAGGACCGGCCCCTGGGCCGGGAGATGCCGCCAGTAGGTCGCCATGGCCCCCTGCCTAGCAGATGGAGAGGCCTCAGGCAGCCCCGGCGAGGAGGGCCTCCAGGCGCCGGCGGATCTCGTCCCGCGCCCCGCGGAAGGCCGCCCGGTGCGTCTCCTCCGGCAGGCTTTCGTCCTTCAGGTCGGGATCCTTCAGGGGCCAGTGGAGGCGCTCGGCCTCGCCGAGGAAGGCCGGGCAGACCTCCTCGGCGCAGAGGGTGATCACCAGATCGACGTCCCCGGGATCGATCTCGTCGACGAGCTTGGAGCGGTGGGCCGAGAGATCGATCCCCAGCTCGGCCATCACCTCGATCGCCCGCGGGTTCACCCGGGTGGGCGAGGAGCCCGCCGAGCGCACCTCCCAGTCCCCGGGCACCATCGAGCGGGCGAGCCCCTCGGCCATCTGGGAGCGCGCGGAGTTGGCGACGCAGAGGAAGAGCAGCTTGCGAGGCCTCACGCCGGGGTGCCCTCCAGCCCGTAGAGCCGGCGGCGAAGCCAGAACGCCACCGAGACCAGCCCGATCATCACCGGCACCTCGACCAGCGGGCCGATCACCGCGGCGAAGGCCGCGCCGTGCGCCAGGCCGAAGGTGGCCACCGCCACCGCGATCGCCAGCTCGAAGTTGTTCGACGCCGCGGTGAAGGAGAGCGTCGCCGCCTTCGGATAGTCCGCCCCCGCCGCCTTCGAGAGGAGGAAGGACACGAGGAACATCACCACGAAGTAGATCAGCAGCGGCAGCGCGATGCGCAGGACGTCGAGCGGCAGCGCCACGATGGTCTCACCCTTGAGCGAGAACATCACCACGATGGTGAAGAGGAGCGCGATGAGGGTCAGCGGCCCGATGCGCGGCGCGAAGCGGGTCTCGTACCACTCGCGCCCCTTCGCCCTCAGCAGCAGCACCCGGGTGAGCAAGCCCGCCCCGAAGGGGATGCCCAGGTAGATGGCGACGCTGGTGGCGATCTCGCCGAGGGTGATCTCCACCACTACCGAGTGCAGCCCCAGGGTCCGGGGCAGCCAGGTGACGAAGAACCAGGCGTAGACCGAGAAGAAGAGGATCTGGAAGATCGAGTTGAAGGCCACCAGCCCCGCGGCGTACTCGCGGTCCCCCGCGGCGAGGTCGTTCCAGACGATCACCATGGCGATGCAGCGGGCCAGGCCGATGATGATCAGCCCGACCATGTATTCGGGGTAGTCGCGCAGGAAGAGGATCGCCAGGGCGAACATCAGGACCGGCCCGATGATCCAGTTCTGGATCAGCGAGAGGAGGAGGACCCTCCAGCTGCGGAAGACGCGCCCCATCTCCTCGTAGCGGACCTTCGCCAGGGGCGGGTACATCATCACGATCAGACCCACCGCGATCGGGATCGAGGTGGTGCCCCAGGAGGCGCGCTCCAGCAGGGTGTTGAAGCCCGGCAGGGCCCAGCCCAGGAAGACGCCGAGCCCCATGGCCAGGAAGATCCAGAGGGTCAGCCCCCGGTCCAGGAAGGAAAGCCGCTTCGTCTTCATCAGGACCATAGGGCTAGGTCCACTGCCCCGTGAAGGCAATGGGCTGCGCTTGTTCGCCCCCTCCCCTTCTCAGCGGAAGCGGGAATGCCGATACTTCTCCTTGCCGGGCGGTGTCACCGTCCGGGAACCGTTTTCGCGAAAGCCCGGAGGGTACCTTGAGCCTGCGCACCACCGACTTCCTCGCCGCCGCGCTGCTGCTGACCGTCGCCTGCGTCGACAACCCCGGCGGCGGTGACGGTGGAGCGGGCGACGAATACGGGCTCTGCCCGGCGCCGGTGAGCGCCTCCACCGACGCAGGCCTGGGCGACGACGGCGGCTCTCCGGACGTGCTGCCCGCCGACGCCGGCTCGCCCGTCCCCGAGGGCGTCACCTGCGATCCCGCGACCGGCCTCTTCTGGCAGACCACCCCCTCCTCCCTGGCGGTGACCCAGGACGAGGCGCGGATCCACTGCGAGGACCTCACCCTCGCCGGGATCACGAGCTGGCGCCTGCCGACCATCACCGAGCTGCGCACCCTGGTGGCGAACTGCGAGGCCACCCGGACCGGCGGCGACTGCAAGGTCAGCGACCCCGACTGCCTCACCCCCTCGATCTGCTTCGACCTGACCTGCGCCGGCTGCGGCGCCGGCGAGGGCCCGGGCGCCGGCGGCTGCTACCTCGACCCGCGGCTGGTGCCCGCCCTCGAGGGCGAGTGCTCGGCCTACTGGACGACCTCCCTCCAGGACGGCCTCGGGTCGGCCTCGTTCTTCTGGCTCGACTTCTGGGACGCCAAGATCGACCGGGTGAGCGACGTCCAGGGCGCCCTGGCCCGCTGCGTCCACCAGCCCTAGGCCGCGCGGCGGCGGCGGCTTTCCGTCTCCGGGGCCGGTCCGTCCTCTGGACTATTGTGTAGTACAACTGTATATCGGTCCGGATGGAGCCTCACCCCGCCCCCCGCCGGACCCTGGTCGAGCACCTCGTCGACGATCTGGCCCGCCAGATCCTCCGGGGCGAGGTCGCCGTGGGCAGCCACCTGCCGACGATGCGGCAGCTCGCCCACGACTACGGGGTGACGGTAGCCACGGCCCAGCGGGCGGTCGCCCGCCTGGAGGAGATGGGCCTGATCTCGGCCCGGCAGGGCAGCGGCCTGAAGGTGCGCGACGCCCGGCGCGAGGCGGGGCCCGGGGTCCTGCCCCACTGGTTCGCCGCCCTCACCGACGCCCCCGCGCAGGCGGCCTCGCTGCTCGGCGACGTGCTCGAGCTGCGGCGGCAGATCGCGGTGCACCTGATGCTGAACCTCCCCCTCGCTCCGGAGGAGCTCCAGCCGGCCACCCTCGATCTCGTCGAGGGCTTCCGGCGGGCCCAGAACCCGGAGGAGGCGATGGAGATCGACCTGATGATGGCCCGCACCCTCCTCGCCCTCTCCCCGCAGGTGGCCTACGGGATGATGCTCAACCTCTTCGAGCAGCTCCTGCGCGGCTCGCCCCTGGCCATCGGCGCGATCTACGGAGAGCCGGAGGGCAACGCCGCGGCCTACCGAGCGGCCTTCACCACCCTGCGCGACGAGCCCTCCCCCGGGCGACGCCGCGCGAAGCTCGAGTCCCTCCTCGAGCACGTCGACCGCCGCGCCCTCGACCGCCTGATGGAGACCCTCGAAGATGCGTGAGTTCCTCACCCAGGAGGTGCCGGCCTACCGGGACTTCCAGCTGGTCTACGGCCTCCTCTTCCTCAACTTCGCGATCCCGGTGATGGGCTACGTCTTCTCCCCGGAGACGGCGATCCAGAGCTACCGCGACACGAACCTCCTCCTCGGCGGCGGTCCCCTGCCCTTCCCCGAGTCGCAGAGCGTCTTCTTCTGGGTCCTGGGCTGCGCCAACGTGCTGACCCTCGCCTTCTGCTGCGCCTTCCTGATGTGGAACCTGCGCCGCCACTACGCGGCCCTGCTGCCCCTGACCTTCCTCAAGTTCATGGCGGCCACCCTCTGGCTGGCGATCTTCCTCCTCGACGAGCGGGCGCCGATCCACCTCGGCGCGGCCCTGCTCGACTACGTCACCTGCGCGGCCTTCGTCTTCTTCGCCCGCCGGGCCCGCCGGGCGATCGGAGAGGTCCCCGACGAGGCGCTGGTGCCCCGCCCCCGGGCGGCCTTCGGCGGCGCCTGACCCCCGGGCTTCTCATCGGCGTTGGGATGGCCGATCGTGGGGCCATGGTCCTCTCCCGCTTCCGCTTCCTCCCCCTCGCCCTGCTCCTCGTCCTCCTGGGAGGCGCCTGCCCGGCCCCGGACGATCCGGGCCTGGACGGCGGCGGTGGCGATGGAGGGAGCGCCGACGGTGGAGGTTCGGACGGCGGGGATCCGGACGGGGGCGTCCAGCTCTCGGCGGACGAGCTCTACTGGCGGGAGATCCTCGCCGGTGGGGTCGACGCCGCGACCGGCCTCGCCGAGCTCGCCGAGCGCGGCGGCTTCCCCCTGGAGGTCGAGGGCGGCTTCCTCTTCGCCTACCTCGACGACCGCCAGGACACCTACGCCCTGGCCGGAGACTTCGAGGGCTGGACCGGCCTGCCGATGACCCTCGAGGCCGGGGTCTGGTGGATCGTGGTGCCCATCCCGAGCCCGGACGGCGCGAAGTACAAGTTCGTCCGCGAGTTCGAGGACCTCTACCTGGCCGACCCCCTGGCCCGGCGCTACGGCCACGACGAGTTCGGCGAGTTCTCCCTCGTACGCAGCAGCGGCGCTCACCTCGAGCGGATGAGCGCCGGGGGCAGCCGTGGGGGGCGGATCCGCCTGTGGGTGCCGGCGGGAGCCATCGCGCGGCACCTCTACGTGCAGGACGGCCAGAACCTCTTCGACCCCGCGTCGTTCAACGGCGGGTGGCGCCTCCAGGAGAGCGTGGGCGCGGGCACCCTGGTGGTGGGCATCGACAACCTCGGCACCGCGCGGATGGACGAGTACACCCACGTGGCCGACGACGGGATCGGTACCGGTGGACCCATCGGGGGCGGGGCCGACGCCTACACCGACTGGATCGTCACCTCCCTGATCCCCCAGGTCGAGGCCCGCTACGGTGCGGCGCCGAAGCGGGGGGCGATGGGCTCCTCCCTCGGCGGCCTGGTCTCCCTCCATCTCTGGATGCGCCACCCCACCCACTTCGCCTTCGTCGGCAGCCTCTCCGGCACCATGGGCTGGGGCTCCCTCGGCACCCACACCGGTGAGACGATCATCGAGCGCCTCGCGGGTCAGTCCGCCGGCGGCGTCGTGCTCTACCTCGACAGCGGCGGCGGCCCGGGCAGCGGCTGCGTCGACTCCGACGGCGACGGCATCCAGGACGACGCGCCCGACGCGGCCGACAACTACTGCGAGAACCGCCAGCTCGCCGATCAGCTCGCCGCCGACGGCTGGACCTGGGACCAGGAGCTCCACCACTGGTGGGAGCTGGGCGCGGCCCACGACGAGCAGGCCTGGGCGGCCCGCGTACACCGCCCCCTGGCGATCTTCGAGGCTCCCTGACGGGCATGGGCGAGGTGCGCAAGCCCAACTGGCTCCTCCTCTTCGGGGCCATCACCGCCGGCGCCGGCTTCGGCCTCTACCAGGCCGCCCGCGTCGCCCACCCGGGCTGGGGAGAGAACGACGCCGGGCCGCGGGTCGAGGACGCCGGCCCAGCGCCGGTGGACGCCGGCGCGCCTCCCGACGCCGGCCTCGAGGTGATCGACCAGGCCTTCAACCCCGGCTTCATCGGCGCCGCCTGCGACGAGGACGCGGACTGCCAGGACTACGAGGGGGCCTTCTGCCTCGGGGCCGAACACGGCTTCCCCCGGGGCACCTGCTCCCGGAGCTGCGACCGCCTCTGCCCCGATCAGCGCGGCGACCACTACGCCCCGACCTTCTGCGTGGAGAGCCCGGTGGAGGGCCACGCCGCGGTCTGCCTGGCCCAGTGCAACCTCCACCTCACGGACAGCGGCTGCCGCCCCGGCTACGTCTGCACCAGCCTGCGGCGCGCCGGAGAGCAGAAGGCCCGCCTGGTCTGCCTCCCCGACCACGGCCACCCGGCGGCGCCCACCGCCTGCACCGCGCGCCTCGACGACCTCGGCCTCACCTACGCCCGGCCGGACCTCGCGGACACCGACGCCCGGGGCGCCACGCCGGACGATCCGGTGCCCGACGAGTCCCTCTGCATCATCGACACACCGGTGCTCCTCTCGAGCCCCCTGCACGGCGTCGACTTCCGCGCCAAGGGGCAGCGCTTCGCCGACCACCTCCTGGTGGCCTGTGACCTGGCGCCGGCGCTGGAGGCGCTGGCCAAGCTGCTGGCCCGCCACGGGATCGTCGAGGTGGAGCACAACGGCACCTACGTCTGCCGCGGCGTGGCGGGCACCCGCTCCCTCTCCGGGCACGGCCGGGGCCTGGCCATCGACATCACCGCCTTCGAGCGCGCCGTCGGCACGCCCGTGTCGGTGGAGGCGGACTGGGAGGGGAAGGACCGGGAGAAGAAGCGGGCGCTGCGCGCGCTGGTGCGCGAGCTGAAGGCCGAGAAGCTCTTCGACAAGGTGCTCACCCCCGCGAGCAACGAGGCCCACCGCGACCACCTGCACCTCGAGCTGCGCTACCGGCCCGGGCCCGAGCTCGTCGAGGAGAGGTAGGCCTCGCAGGCCTGGGTGGGGGCGGTGAGCAGGACCGTCGCGCTCCCCCGCTCGGGCCAGGCGCCGGTCAGCTCGACGCGCACCTCGTCGGCCTGCTCCGGCCAGACGAAGCGCACCTCCGGGTGGCGACCGTGGCTGCCAGCCATCCCCATCCCGCCGCCGGCGCCCCCGGAGGGGCTCGTGCGGTGCCAGCTCAGGGAGTGTCCGGAGATGGCCGCCGGCCGCCCCTCGGCGGACCAGAGGCGGCAGCGCACCAGCGCCTCGTCGGGGATCACCAGCTCCAGCCGAGCGCCGACGTCGGCCAGGCCGATCCGGCGGCTCGCCAGGGGAGGCGCGGACTCCGGTCCGAGCTGCCCCCGCACCTCGACGATCCAGGAGGTGCCGCCGATCATCGGGATGGCGAAGCTCCCATCCCCCCACTGGTGGAGGTCCTCCGCTAGGAAGGGTCGCAGGAAGCGGTGCAGCTCGTCCCCCGCCACGGCCGGCCGCAGGCTCAGCTCGACGCCGTCGGCGGGCTCACCGCTGCCGGTGATCACCCTCCCCTCGAGCTTCCCCACCGGCCAGGCCTCCAGGCAGAGCTCCAGCTCCTCGGGTGCCTCGTCCACGGGCCGGGGCAGGACCCGGTGCTCCCGCCAGGCGAAGTGGGCCTCCCCCTCCGGATCCGGCTCGGGGGAGGTGGCGAAGAGGTAGACCGGGCCCTCGGGCAGGTCCTCGAGCTCCGCCCAGCCCCCCGCATCGGTGGAGGCCTGCGGATCCTCGGGAGGCAGGAAGCCGGGATCGTCGAGGCGGGCCGCCTCGACCCAGACCAGGTGGGCGCCCCGGACGACGGCGTTGTCGACGCCGAAGACCCGCACCCGCAGGCCGCGGCGGGTCTCGGCGGGCGGCGCGCTGGCCTCCTCCTCACCCTCCTCCCCGCCGGCGGCGAGCGCGGGAGGCGCGGCCCAGAGGGGATCCCGGGGCAGCTCCAGGCGGCCCGGAGAGCGCGGCGACGCGGGTGGAGGTGCCCCTGCGCCGCCCCCGCGCGGCGCGGGCAGGCTCGCGAGCGGCGCGGCGAGGAGACCCTGGAAGAGGAGGCCCAGCGACCCGAGGAGGAGGGTCAGGGCGGCGAAGAGAGGGATCCGCATCTACCCGGTGTGGACACCGGGTGAGTGACGGAGGTTCCCCTGGCTTCAGGCCGCGGCCGCGGCCTGGCGGCGGCGGCTCCAGCGCCAGAGGAGGAAGACCGCCACGACGGCGAGGACGAGGGCCAGCGCAGGCAGGAGCACCCCGAGCACCGAGAGGAAGATCGCGCCGACGTTCTCGAGGGTGGAGACCACCGGGTTGAGGGTGCCTCCCGTGAAGGCCGCCGTGGCGAGGCGCGCCTTCACGGTGACCAGCTGCACCACCCCCGCGGCGCCGCCGCCGGCGATGATGGCCACCGACCACTGCATCAGCGGGCTCATGTCGGTGACGCAGGAGGCGGTCGCCACCACTCCGGCGACCACGGCGGCCGGGCTCGCCACCGAGTCGAGGAGGTTGTCCACCAGGGGGAAGTAGTAGGCGCCGATCTCCAGGAAGGTTGCGACGCCGAAGGCGACGAGCGCCGGGAGCGTGCCCACCCAGGCGAAGGAGTCGTGGAGCTCCACGTGGCCGGAGAGGGCGGCGAGGGAGAGGGCGAAGAGGGGCACGAAGACCCGGAAGCCGCAGGCCGCGGCGAGGCCGACCCCCAGGGAGATGGCCAGGATGGTCTCGCTCATTCGCTCCTCCTTCTCTCCTGATTCCCGCAGCGCCGGACGATCGGGCGATCGCCCCTCTGACAGCCTGAACCTACTGCATTTCCGGGGGCCCATCGCCGGGACCGCTGGCACCGGGGGGCGTCCATGCTATCTGCATCTCATGTCGATGCGGCGCCCGCTCCTCCCCGCGCTCCTCCTGCTGGCGCTCGGTCTGCCGCCGGCGGCGGCGGTCGCCGAGGTGGTCGAGGCCGTGCCGGCGCCGGCGCCCGCCGCGGCGAGCGAGGCCGCGCCGGAGGGGAAGCCCAAGGCCTTCTTCAGCGGGCTGGCGGCGACCACCGGGGTCAGCCCGGAGGAGCTCACCGGCCTCTCCCGCCTCTGCGCCTCCGAGCTCGGCGCCCTCGGCGTCTACCAGGTCATCGGGGACCAGGACATCGCCGCCCTCCTCGGCCTCGAGGCGCGCCAGCAGATGCTCGGCTGCGAGGACAACGGCAGCTGCCTCGCCGAGATCGCCGGCTCCCTCGGCGCCGAGCGGGTGATCTACGGGGACGTCTCCCGCTACGGACAGACGGTGCTCCTCAACCTCACCCTCCTCGACAGCGGCAACGCGGCGGCCCTCGGCCGGGTCTCCCGCAAGATCGAGGGCGCCGACACCCTGGAGCCCGTGCTCTCGGTCCTCTCCGGCGCCCTGGAGGAGCTCGTCGCCGGCGACCCCCGGGCCAGCAAGGCGCCGGGCGCCGCGGCCCCCGCCCCGGCGGCGACGACGGCCCTGCGCCGCCCCGACCCGCCCCGGCGCCACTCGACGCGCAAGCCCTTCCCGGGCTTCCAGCTCCGGATCCACCTCCGGGCCGACCTGACCGGGACCTGGCACTTCGGCACCCGCCAGACCGACGCGGGGGAGACCGAGTACACGGCCGACTACACGCGGGCGACCGTGATCCCGGCGGCCGGCGTGGCCTTCCGCTACCAGCGCTTCGAGCTCGCGCTGACCGGCGGCTACGCGGGCGGGGCCTGGAAGGTCCCGGCGGCCGAGTACGATCTCTCGAACCAGCCGACCGCCTTCTGGGTGGACTTCTCCTTCGCGGCCACCACCGTCGACGCCGGCACCCGCATCAACGTGGGGATGGGGCTGGGCTCCCTGGCCGGCTTCGGGGTGCAGGCCTTCGTGGACTTCGAGCGGCCGCTCTTCAGCTCGAAGAAGAGCGCCTTCGATCTCAACGGCCGCTTCGCCCTCGCCTTCTACGATCTCGCCAAGGCCAGCGAGGTCTGGTCGCCGGCCGGCGGCGTCGCGGTCCTCGCCGTCGGCGGCGCCTATCGCCTGACGCCCTGAAAAAAGTGCCTCCCCGGGGGCGCCACCGATCCGTGGCGCACACCCGAGGAGGCGGCGGGTTCGGGGATGAATCGGAGGCCTACTCGAAGTCGAAGCCGGCGGCGCTCATCTGCTCGGTGACCGCGCCCTCGACCGCGACGTCGAAGGTGTCCTTCTTCGGGCCGGCCTTCTTGCGGGCCTCGGCGACGAAGCCGCGGCGCTTCTGCTCGAGCTCGCGGATCTCCTCCTGGAGCTGCTGCCGCTCCTTCGCCTTCTCCTTCACGAAGGCGGCGCGCTGCTTCTCGTTCTTGCCGGCGAGCTCCTCGGGCATGTCGTCGTCGCCCAGCGCCTCGAGGCTGACCGCGCCCGAGGCGAGGCCGTCGACCAGGTCCCAGTCGTCGGCGCGATACTGACCCGAGGCCTTGGCCACCGAGCGATCGGCGGCGGCGGCCGGCGCGGCCTCGGCGGCCTTCTCGTCGAGCTTGCGCTGGCGGGAGGCCTTGGACTTCCCGCGCGTGCCGTAGGCCACGTAGGTGTCGTTGAGCTTGGCGCCGAGGGTGGCGAGCTTCGCGTCGTAGGGCGTCACGATCGTCGCCACCGCGGCGTTCTGGTCAATGTTCATCGCCTTCCCGCCGGCGAGGGCAGCGGCGGCGTTCCACTGGCCGGCCTGGGCCGAGGCCTCGTCACCGCAGTGGATGGTGTTCACGGTGATGCCTTCCTGGCGCGCCTTCGAGATGGCCGACTTGAAGCTCACCGGCCCCTGGGTGAAGGGCTCGTTCCCGGCGATGAAGATCGCCCGGTAGTGATCGCCCTCGCTCCACTCGAGCTCGGTGACCGCCTTCTCGATCGCCTGGCCGCAGTACTCGTCGCCGCCGTCGGTCCGCAGGGAGAAGAGGGCCTCGGAGACCGCGTCCAGATCCCGGGTGAGGCCGACCACCTGGCGGATGTGCCCCTGCCGCGCGGGCACCGAGGACTTGCCGTACTCGTAGAGGGCGACCCGCAGGTCGGGGGCGCGGCCGGCGTGGCGGGCGCTGGCGACGGTGTTCACCAGACCCCAGAGCTTGGTCTTGGCCTGGTCGATGAGGCCGTCCATCGAGCCCGAGGTGTCCAGGAGGATGGCGATCTCGACCCGCTCCCGGGGCGCGGCGCGATCGTCGAGGACCGGGCGGCTGGCCCGGGCCAGCGCGGGGAGGAGGAGGGCCGGGAGGGCGGCGAGGAGGGCGGCGTGGGCGAAGCGGGTCTTCATGGGGGGCTCCTTGGGATCGGATTCCCCCCTACCTACGAACGGGGTGCGCAGAGGATCTGTCGGGCCGGGGAGAGGCCGTGCGCGAGCGCGTGCCCGGTCCGCAGAAGCGAGCCTCAGACCGGAACGAGGCCTTCGGGCGGGGGCGCCGTGAACGCGACCGGCTCCCCACTCGCGGGATGCCTGAACTCCAGGGTCCACGCATGGAGCAGGTACCCGAGATCCCCCGGCACGGTGGTCGATCCCGGCCGGCGACCCCCCCCGACCCCGTAGAGCGGATCCCCGAGGAGGGGATGACCGGCGGCGGCGAGGTGGATCCGGATCTGGTGGGGGCGGCCCGTGACGATGGTCACCTCGCAGAGGCTCGCCGCCTCCCGCCGCTCGAGCACCCGGACCCGGGAGAGCGAGGGCTTGCCCGCCTCGGTCGCCGCGTGGAGCTCCCCCAGGATCGGATCGGGGACCCGGCCGATGGGCGCCTCGATCTCGAAGGCGTCCTGCGCGGGCCGGCCCTCGACGAGGGTGAGGTAGCGCTTCACCAGACCGCTGCCGCCCGCCCGGTCCCGGAAGGCGGCCGAGAGGACGCGGGCGGCGTCGGCGGTGCGGGCGAAGACGACCAGCCCGGTGGTGCCCCGCCCGAGGCGGTGCATCGGATCGGCCGGACCGTGCCGGGCGCGCACCTGATGGAGCAGGGTGTGCTCCAGGAAGCCCGCCCCGGGGAGGGTGGGCAGGCCGGTGGGCTTGTCGACCACCAGGATCGCCTCGTCCTCGTGGATCAGACCGAAGGCCAGGGGCACCTCCGGCTCCTCCCAGGGCGGCCGCTGCCAGGCCAGCTCCTCACCGGCCTCCAGGAGGTGATCGGCGCCGGCCGGCCTCCCCTCCACCTCGACATCACCCGCCTCGATGCGGATCCGCCAGGTCGCCTCGTCGCCGTGGCGGTACTCCCGGCAGAGGTGCTCGAGCACCGTCCGCCCGACGCCGCGGCCGCCGATGCGCTCGGCGTAGCGCCAGCCGCGATTCACGCGCGCCCCCGCGAGGCTCGATCTCCCGGCCGCTCCAGCATCGTCCGAATCTATCCGATAGAATCCCCCCATGCGCTGGCGGGAGGATCTCCCCGAGGCCATGGAGCAGCTGCGGCGGGCCGAGGCCGTGAGCGTGCCCCTCCTGCCCAAGGGTACCTGGAGGGACGAGAACCTGCGGCGGCACCTCCGGGAGCGGGCGCACCCCCGGGCGCTCGCCGCGCTGAAGGCAGAGGACTGGCCGGCCGCCTACCGGAGCGCCCGGATCCTCTTCGACGCCGGGGACGAGGTCGAGGGTAACGCCATCATCGCCCTGCTCCAGCACAAGGCCCGGCCCTTCTACGACGACGGCTCCCGCCTGCTGCGGCGGAAGCGGACGAAGGCCGAGAAGGCGGAGGGGCGAAGGCTGCTGAAGCTGGTGATCTCGATGACCGGCCCCGAGTGGCGGCTGCACCAGCCCGCGAAGGACAAGCTCGCCGGGAAGAAGCGCGGGCGCCGGCAGGGGGTGCCCGAGGGGATCGACGTCCCCCGGGCGCCGCCGCTGCGCCACTGATCAGTGACCGTCGTGGTCGTGCCCGTCGTGCTCGTCGTGCCCGGCGGGCGGCTCCGCGCCCTGCGGGCAGCGACGGTAGCGGGCGCCGCCGAGCTGGGCCTGGGCGCCCTGCAGGCGGAAGGGGATGAGGCCCGGCTCCCCGTGATCGTTGCGGGTGAAGATCTCCTTGCCGTGCACCCGGTAGCTGCCGTGCTCGTCGCGGGAGCCGAAGCCCTCGGCGCCCGGTAGGGTGATCGCCACCTCTCCCTCGTAGCGGTAGTGCCCCTCGGCCTCGAAGACGTAGCGGCCGCGGGTGCTCTTGCTCCCCTTCCCCGGGACGAGGTCCCAGCAGCCCAGGAGCTTCTTCTTCAGGGCGGCGTTCTCCCGGGGCGGCCGCACCTGCAGCGTGTGCAGCAGGGTGTCCGCCGCGGGGAGCAGCCGCCCGTCCTCGGTGCTCGGCCAGACCCCGCCCAGGAGGTAGACCCAGCCCTTCGCGCGCAGCGCGGCGACGAAGAAGGTCAGCGGCGTCCCGTCGCGAGCGGGGGCCCCTCGCACGAGGCGGCCGGCCTCGCCCCCCGGCAGCTTCACGATCCGCGGCGCCTCCCGATCCTCCCAGTAGAGGCGGGTCAGCCCGGAGTGGCGCATCTCGACGTCCGCCAGCACCTCCTCCCCCAGGGGTCCCAGCACCTCGGTGGGGCTCGCCTCCTCCAGGCGCGCGTCCGAGGGGAAGGCCGAGAGGGTCAGCCGGCCGAGGCTCTCCTCCCCCTTCTTGCGGGCGACCCGGAAGACCTGCCCCTCCGACCAGCTCACGAAGCCCGTGGGCACCCGCAGGGTGACCGTGCCGGCGATCGCCTTGCGGGGGGTGCCCGGCAGCAGCCGCTCGCCCGCCCTGGCGGAGGCCGGCCCGGCCAGCGTGAGGACGAGGAGCGGCAGGGCGAGCCACCCCCACCCCAGGGTGTGCGTGTTCATCCTGCCTCCTCCCCTTCCAGGAACGCGGTGAGCACCGGCCAGGTCTCCTGCGCTGCCCGGCGCCCGAGGATCAGATCCCAGTGTCCGTACTCCTCCACCGTACCGCGGCCGCGCCCGAAGACCTCGAGCCGGGCGCCCACCCGCCGGGCGGTGTCCTCGACCGCCTCCACCGAGACCTGCGCGTCGCGGCTGCCGGCGACCATGAGCGTCTCGATGGGGTAGCGCCCGGCGTCGTCGAGGAATCGGCCCTGCTCGTCCCGCAGCCCCTCCTCCCTCAGCGCCCCGGCCAGGGAGCGCAGCAGGCTGATCGGGATCGTGTGGAAGGCCATGCTCTGGAGGCGCCGGGTGTGCTCGGGCTCGATGTTGGGCGGCCAGACGTTCAGCCGGTCGAGGACCTCGAAGCGACCCCAGAGGGGGCCGGCCAGGTGGGAGACCGTCCCGTAGGGGAGGGCCATCATCCGCTCGAGGATCGGCTCGAGGGGCTCGAGGGCAGAGAAGCGGGTCTGGCCGGGGCGGTAGTCGAGGGCCGAGCCCAGGGTGATGCCCCGGCTGACCTCGGCGCCCCCGTGACGGATGCCCCAGCAGAGCAGCAGGATGCCCCCCATGCTGTGGCCGACCCAGGCCACGCGCCGCGAGCCGGAGTGGCGCCGGATGTGATCGAGGATCGCCGGCAGGTCCTGGCTGAGGTAGTCGCCGAAGGTCCACTCGAAGCCGTCGACGCCGCTCTGGCCGCTGCCGCGCAGCTCGGGCAGCCAGACATCGTGGCCCCGGGCCGAGAGGTGGGCGGCGAAGCTCCGCCCCGGGAAGAGGAAGCCCAGGGGGTTCGAGCCCAGGCCGTGGAGGAGCATCACCGGCTCGGGCCGGGAGACGGGCGCGCCCGGGAGAGGCCGGGGCGGGAGGCGGCGCAGGCGCAGCTCGACCCCGTCGGCGGTGCGGATCCGGTGGTGCTCGGTCTCGTCGGGCGTCGCGTAGGCCCGGGCGAAGGGCCGGAAGTGGGCCAGGCGGCGGTGGGCTCGAAGGCGCAGGGTCATGCCCCTCGTTCATACGCCAACTTCAGGACGGATGCTCGATCGCCCTCGAAGGTGATAGGTGAGGAGGGTGTTCGGGAGCACCCTCACCTGGCGAACCACCGGCGGCCTCGCCGCCCTCGCGCTGCTCTCGATCGCCACGCCGGCCCGCCCGGCGCCGCCCTCGCCGGCCGAGGTGATCGAGCGCCTCGGGCGCGAGAGCCCCCCCGGTCCGGACGGGCGCCCGCTCTTCCCGCCGGATCTCCGGATCGTCTCCCACTCGCGGGGACCCGGGGGTGAGCGCCTGCTCGTGGCCGGCAGCTTCGCGCGGCCGGCGGACGCGGCCGGCGTCGACGAGGAGGTCCTGGACGCCCTGCGCCTCGAGACCCTGCTCGGCGCCCTCGACGCGGCCGGCGTGGAGGGGGGCGTCGAGGTGCTGGTCGCCGCGCCCGGCGGCGAACCCCGCCCGCTCGGCGGCCTCGACCTGCCCCTCGTGCTCCCCCGCCCGCCGCCGGCCGGCGTGATCGCCACCCTGCCCCCCTCCCCCCTCCTCCTCGACCTCCCCCTGGGGGGCAGCCTGGAGGGCCGGCGGATCGGGGTCTCGGCGGGGCACGGCTGGATCGACGACGGCGCCGGCGGCTGGCGCACCCAGCGCGTGAACTGGACCTTCTCCTCCTCGGCCCGGGGCATCACCGAGGACTTCTTCAACGCCGAGATCGCCACCCACTGGGTCATCCCCCTGCTGCAGCGGATGGGGGCCGAGGTGGTCGTCGTACGTGAGCCGGGGATGGACACCGCGCCGAGCGTGATCGTCGATGACGGCAACACCGGCCACTCCGAGGTGGGCACCTGGGCCGACGGCACCGGCACGGGCAGCTACGACGGTGACTACCGGACCGCCGCGCCCGGAGCCTCCTCCACCGCGGTCTATGCCCTCGCCGACGCCCCGGCGGCCTGGGGGGAGCGGCGGCTCGCCCTGCGCTGGCTGGAGGGGACCAACCGCACCTCCCGGGCGGTGCTCACCCTCGAGCACGCGGGCGGCACCCGCACCTACCTCGTCGATCAGCGGCGGCCCGGGACCCTCTGGCTGGATCTGGGCCTCGCCTGGCTGGGGCCGACCTCTCGCCTCACCCTCTCTCCCGGAGCGGGCGACGGCTACCTCATCGCCGACGCCCTCAAGATCGGGGGCGGCACCTTCACCACCGCGAGCAAGCCCTGGTGGGAGATGGCGGCGAAGAGCTACGTGCCCTTCGCCGGCGCGCCCACCGCGGTCAACTCCCTGGGCGACGTCACCATCCGGCCGGCCTACGTGGAGTACGCCGGGGTGGACCTCTACGTCTCCCTCCACGGCAACGCCTCGGGCACCGCGGGCGGCTCCACGGCCAACGGGATGTCGACCTACCGCTACTCCTGTCAGCTCTACGGTGACCACTCGACCTCGACCGCCGCGACGGGCTGCGACGATCCGCCGGGCTCCACCGCCCTCATCGACGCGGTCCACGCGGCCATCCTGGAGAAGGTGCGCGCGGACTGGGATCCCAACTTCGGGGACCGGGGCCGGCGGGTGGCGAACTTCGGTGAGCTGCGAGTCCTCGACGACGCCCCCGGGGTGCTGGTCGAGGCGGCCTTCTTCGACAACCTGAGCGCCCCCTCGGGCTCCCCCCCGCCGCGCTACCCGGACAACCGCACGATGCACGACCCCCGCTGGCGGGAGGCCTACGCCCGGGGGGTCGTCGCCGGCATCGCCCGCTTCTTCGATCCGGGCGCCGACGCCCCGCCGCCGCGCCCGACCCACCTCATCGCCCGCAACCGGCTGGACGGCCGGCTGGAGATCGGCTGGGAGCCGGTGCCGGGCGCCACCCGCTACGCCGTGCAGCAGGCCCGCCTCGGCGAGGGGCGGCCGGGGCGCGCCTTCGACAGCGGCACCCTGGTCGACGCGCCGCCCCTCCTCCTGGGCCCCGAGGCCCTCGAGCCCGGCGCCGCCTACGCCTTCCGGGTGGTCGCCGCCTCGGACGACGGCCTGGGGCTCCCCTCCGAGGTCGTGGTGGCCGGCTACCGGGGCGCCCACGATCTGCCCGGCCCGCCGGTCACGAGCGCCGAGGCCCTGGTGGTCTCGGCCTACGATCGCCACGACGCCTGGGTGCAGGAGATCGACAACGACCGCCAGCACGCCATCGAGCACGGCGAGGCTCTGGTCGGCCTCACGTCCGGGGATCTCCACTTCGACGGCGCCAGCGACGAGGCCCTCGTCACCGGCGCGGTCGATCCGGCCGACTACCGCCTGGTCGACGTGATCGTCGGCAAGAACTCCACCGAGCACCGCGCCCTGAAGGTGGAGTTGCGCGACGCCCTCGCCGCGGCGCACGCCGGCGGGACGATCCTCGTCCTCTCCGGGGAGGAGCTGGGCTACCACCTCGGCAACACCTCGACCGATCCGGACGACCTCGCCTTCCTGGAGGGCACCCTCGGCGCACGCTACGCCGCCGACGACGCCAACACCTTCCAGCTCCAGGCCGTCACCGGCGCCCTCTTCGAGGGCCTGCGCGGCCTCGACTTCGACGACGGCAATGGCGGCATCTACGAGGTGCGCTACCCCGACGTCCTCGAGGCCCTCGGGGACGCGCAGGTCGTGCTGACCTACCCCGACGGCACCGGCGCCGCCGTCGCCCGGCCCGGTGCCTACACCTTCGGGGTCGGGCTCGAGGCCGTGGTCTCGGTGACCGCTCGCCGCTCGATCTTCGACCGGATCCTGGCCCAGGCCCTCCCCGGCCTGCCCTCCGGCGACCGGGACCTCGACGGCGCCTCCGACGCCTGCGAGCTGCAGTACGGCCTCGACCCCCTCGACGGCCGCGACGGAGCCCTCGATCCCGACGAGGACGGCGTCAGCACCGCCGACGAGTGCGCCGCCGGCACCGATCCGGTGGAGGGCCTCACCCCCGACGGCGGGATCCTCCCCGACGCCGGCGACGGCCGGCGGCACCTGGTGGTCACCGGCCACTGCGGCTGCACCGCCAGCGGCGCCGCCCCCCAGGCCCTGGGCCTCGCCCTCGCGATCCTCCTCGCCCTCGCCGCGCGCCGCCGGCGCGCCACCTAGGCGCTGGCCTCCAGGCTGGCGCGGACCCTGGCCACCTTCTTCCGCAGCCGGGTCCAGAGCCAGACCCCGGCGCCCACCGCGATGAAGATCATGACGTGCTTCACGATCAGGGCGGGCACCTGCACCTTCCCCACGGCGTTGGCCCACTCGAAGTCCACGTAGAAGTAGAGGCGGGGCACGCCCCCGACGAGGATCCAGATCAGGGAGAACTTCGCCAGCCGGCTCATGCTCCCGTAGAGGCGCAGGAAGTAGAGGTTGGCCTCGCGCACGCTCAGGTCGAGGTGGTGCTTCTGGATGGCCCAGAGCGCCACGCCGCTCGAGACGAACAGGGCCGTCGCCACGTCGTGGAGGTAGTTGTTCATCATGACGACGACGCCGAGCGCGGGACTCATGGGCTCTTCCTCGACTCGAAGGGGACGGCGGCATTGTATTCCCCCCGGCCCCGAGGTGCTCCCTCTGACCTTCTTCTTTGTTTTCAGTATCTTGGATCCGTTTGACAAACGTTTGTTCAACTCCTAGGGTTCGATCATGCGGCCCCTCCCCGGAACCCTCGCCCTCCTCCTCGCCCTCTCCACGCCCGCCGACCTGCGGGCGCAGGGGCTCTTCGAGGAGGCCCTGGAGGAGGCCGAGGCCGAGGGCGCGCCGGCCGGGGAGGAGAGCGGGGACGCGGCCTCCGCTCCCGCGCCTTCCCGGGGCCCGACCCTGGAGCTGGGCGGCCGGGTCCGGGGGGCGGCCTTCGTGGGCGAGGCCTTCGCCGGTGAGGGCCCCGGCCTCCACGCCGGCTACGGGGAGCTGGCCCTGACGGCCCGAGGCCGGCACGGGAAGCGCGGCAGCGCCTTCGCCGAGCTGCGCCTGCGCGCCGGCCACGAGTACGACGCCGCCTTCTCCGGGCTGGAGCTGCGGGAGGCCTACCTCGACCTCTTCCTGGGTCCCCTGGACCTTCGCCTCGGCCACCAGATCATCGCCTGGGGCCGCGCCGACGGGCTCAACCCCACCGACGTGCTCTCCCCCAAGAACATGGGCATGCGCTCGGCCGATCCCGACGACCGGCGCGCGGCGGCCCTCGCCCTGCGCACCCAGCTCTACCTCGAGCCGATGAAGCTGGAGCTGGTCTGGCTGCCGGCCTACTTCCCCTCCCGCTTCCCGCCCTTCCAGCTCCCGGGCCCCATCACCCTCGTCGAGCCCGCCTGGCCCGACGCCCGCCTGGAGAACGGGACGGCGGCGGCGCGCCTGCACCTCGAGACCTCCGCCCTCGAGGCCTCGGTGAGCTACGTCCACGGCCACGCCCCCTTCCCCGGCCTGCGCCTGCACAGCTTCACCCTCGATCCGGCGAACACCGAGAGCCCGGCCAGCCTCGGCGCCGGCTTCGAGGCCTACCGCCAGCACCTCGTCGGCCTCGACTTCGCCACGGCCCTCGGCACCCTGGCCGGCCTGCGGGGAGAGGCCGCCCTGCGCCTCCCCCTCGAGTCGGAGGTGAAGGACGACGCCGAGTGGATCCCGCTCCCGGATCTCCAGTGGATCGTCGGCCTCGACCGGGAGGTCGCCACCAACCTCACCGTGGTCGTCCAGTACGTCGGTCGTCACGTGCTCGAGTGGGACGGCCTGGAGAGCAAGCTCGGCCCCCTCCTCGGCGGCGACGAGCCCCCGGACCTCACCGTCCTGCTCGACTCCCTCGAGCCCGACGAGCGCACGGCCTTCCTCGACGCGATGGTGCGCGGAGAGACCCCGGCGCTCGTCTACGACGAGATCCGCCTGAAGACCCGCATGGTGCAGGGGCAGAGCGTCGAGACCAGCCACGCCCTGGGGCTGGTCGTCCGCTGGATGGGCTTCCACGACACGGTCTCGATCGACCTCGCCGGCCAGTACAACCTCTCGACCGAGGAGTGGATGCTCCGGCCCGCCCTCGACTGGGACCTGGCCGACGGGCTCTCCCTGCGCCTCGGCGCCGAGCTCTACCACGGACCCGACGACACCCTCTTCGGCCTGATGGACTCGCTGCTCAGCGCCGGCTTCGTCGAGGTCTCCGGGAGCTTCTGATGGCGAGGGAGCTCGAGCCGCGCGAGCGCATCCTCGCCGCCGGGAAGCACCTCTTCGCCCGCAAGGGCTTCGCCGGCACGGGCGTGCGCGAGATCGCCAGCCGCGCCGGCGTGAACCTGGCGATGATCAACTACTACTTCGGCTCGAAGGAGGGCCTGCTCCAGGCCATCACCGAGAGCTACTTCGACCGGGTCTTCCCCGGCGCCGCCGAGGCCGTGCAGAGCGAGGGGGGCGCCCGTGAGATCGTCCGGAAGATCGCCGCGGTGATGATCGGGGTCCTGCGGGACGATCCCGAGATCCTGCGGATCCTCCTCAACCGGCTGCCCCTGGAGCCCGACGGCCTCTCCGGCCTCCCCCGGGAGCGCTTCGAGCTGATGTTCGGGCTGATCAGCCAGAAGCTGGTCCCCCTCCTGGAGGCGGAGACCGGCCACCGGATCGGCCCCCAGCTCCTCGTCCCGGCGATGGTCGGCCTCATCGCGGGCCACTTCCTCTTCCGCAATCAGCTCGAGACCCTCCCGGGCATCGAGTTCGAAGCCGACTTCTACGACCGCATGCCGGACCTGGTCGTCCAGGTCCTCTTCGATGGCTTCTCCGGCCTGGAGACCGACTCCCCATGAAGCGCCTCTCCTACCTCGTCACCCGCCACCCCTGGCTCTTCATCGTCTTCTTCGTCCTGGCGACCGCCGCCGTCGGCTCGAACCTGCGCAACCTGGAGATCGAGCCGGACCTCAAGGCGATGCTCCCGACCGACTTCCCCGCGCGGGTGGACATGGACGCCATCGACGAGCTCTTCGGCGGCACCGACTTCATCATGGTGGTGCTCGAGGGCGACGACGTCCTCTCCGAGGAGACCCTCGGCCGGGTGAAGGAGCTCTCCCGCAAGCTCGCCCGGGTGAAGGGGGTCGATCGGGTGATGTCGCTGACCACCGCGAACGACATCCGCGCCGAGGAGGGCATGATGGTGGTCGAGCGGGCGGTGCGGCGCGTGCCGAAGAGCGCCGAGGCCCGGGAGAAGCTCCGGGGGCAGCTCGCCGCCAACGACCTGCTGATGGGCACCGTGGTCTCGAGGGACTTCCGGGCGACCGCGCTGGTGTGTCAGCTGAAGATCTCGGCCCCGGACCGCGCGACCCTGGAGGCCGTCCGGGAGACGATCGCGGCCGTCCCCGGGCCGGAGAAGGTCTCGGTCGGCGGCTCCCCGGTGATCCGCACCGACATGGCCGGGGGCATCGCCAACGACATCCGCAAGCTCCTGCCCCTGGGCCTGCTGGTGATGTTGATCTTCCTCTTCGTCTGCTTCCGGCAGCTGCGGGGCGTCTTCCTCCCCTTCGTGGTCGTCGTGATGTCCATCGTCTTCGCGATGGGGATGCTCCCCCTCCTGGGATGGAAGCTCCAGCTTATCACCGTGCTGCTCCCCGTGATCCTCATCGCGGTGGCCAACGACTACGGCATCCACATCCTGGCCCGGTACCAGGAGGAGAACCACCCGGACTCCCAGCTCGATCGCCCCGCCCTGGTCACCCGGATCGTCGAGGCCCTCGGCGGACCGGTGCTGGCCACCGCCCTCACCACCGTGGCCGGCCTCCTCGCGATGCTCTCCCACATCCTGGTGCCGGCCCGGCAGGTGGGCGTCCTGGCCGCCGCCGGGGTCACCTGGGCCCTGCTGGGCAGCCTCACCTTCATCCCGGCGGTGCTCACCGTGCTGCGCAAGGCCCGGCCCCGGGACGTCAGCGCCACCGGGGGACACCTCCTCGACCGCGCCCTCGGCCGCGTCGCGACGCTGGTCGTCGCCCGGCCGCGGACCGTGGTCACCTCCTCGAGCGTGCTCGTCGGCGCCATCGCCCTGGGCAGCTTCCTGCTGACCATCGAGATGAACGTGGTGAACTTCTTCCCCGCCGACTCCGAGCTGGCGAAGGCCACCCTCCTGCTCCAGGAGAAGTTCGGCGGCAGCCTGGACGTGGCCGCGCTGGCGAAGGGAGACATCAAGGATCCGGCGGTGCTCAAGGAGATCGACGCCCTGGAGCAGCGCCTCCTCGCGATGCCCATCATCGAGAAGAGCAGCTCCATCGCCGGCGTGGTCCGCAAGATGAACGAGTCGGTCCACGGCGGGGACCCCTCCTTCGACACGATCCCCGAGACCCGGGAGGCCGTCGCGGAGCTCTTCCTCCTCTACTCCATGAGCGGCGACCCCACCGACTTCGATCGGATGGTCGACTTCCCCTACGAGCACGCCCTCCTCTCCGCGCGGATCGCCTCCCTCTCGACCTACGATCTGGAGAGCGCCACCCGGGAGGTGGAGAGCTTCATCGCCGGGCACCCGGAGACGGTCTTCGAGCGCGTGGGCGGCTTCTCCCGCCTCCTCTCCTCCCTGGTGAAGGCGCTGGTCGTGGGCCAGCTCTGGAGCCTGGCCCTCTCCCTCCTCATGGTGATGGTCCTGGTCGCCATCCTCTTTCGCTCCCTGACCGCCGGCTTCATCTCGGCCGCGCCCCTCGGCGCCGCCATGGCCGCCCTCTTCGGGCTGATGGGGCTGATGGGGATCGAGCTCAACCACATCACCGCCCTGCTCTCGTCGATCATGATCGGCGTCGGCATCGACTACACGATCCACTTCCTCTGGCGGTACCGGGAGGAGCGCCGGACGCGCGAGCCCGCCGAGGCGGTCCACGAGACCCTCGTCACCACCGGCCGGGGCATCGTCTTCAACGCCCTCTCGGTGGTGGTGGGCTTCGCCATCCTCTTCTCCTCCGGCTTCCGGCCGATCCAGTGGTTCGGCTTCCTCGTCACCGTCTCCATCTCGGCCGCCCTCGTCGCCGCGATGGTCTTCCTCCCCGCTCTGGTATTGATCGTCCGGCCCCGATTCCTCGAGCCCGCTTGAAGGAGCCCGAACATGCGCCGCCTCACTTCTTCCCTCGCCCTCCTCTCCCTCCTCCTGCCGGCCCTCGCCCTCGCCGAGGACGCAGAGGCCCCGACGGCTCAGGCGATCGTCCAGGCCGCCTACGACGCCAGCCGCCTCGACGGCGCGGAGATGATCTCCCAGCTGACGATCTCCAACGCCGCCGGCCAGAGCCGGGTGCGGAAGATCGCGGCCGTCTCGCGGACCTACGAGGGGGGCATCGAGAAGCGCCTCACCCGCTTCCTCGCCCCCGCCGACGTGAAGGGCACCGGCCTGCTCTCGGTGGACTACCCGGAGAAGACCGACGACCTCTGGCTCTTCCTCCCCTCCCTGCGCAAGACCCGGAAGATCGTCTCCTCCGAGCGCGCCAAGAGCTTCATGGGCTCGGAGTTCACCTACTCCGACATCACGCCGCCACCGCTGGGCGACTTCGTCTTCACCCTCCTCGGCTCCGAGGAGGCGGACGGGGTCGACTGCTGGAAGCTGGAGGAGAAGCCCAAGGACGAGGACATCGCCGACGAGAACGGCTTCTCCCGGCGCGTCGCCTGGATCGGCAAGGCCGACCACGTGCGGCGGAAGGTCACCTACTACGATCTCGACGGTGAGCTGCACCGCGAGCTCTCGGCCACCGGCGTGAAGCTCGTCGACGAGAAGCAGGGCCGCTACCGCCCCATGCAGATGACGATGAAGAACCTCCAGAACGGGCGCAACTCCGAGCTGAAGATCGAGAAGATCCAGCTGCGGGAGGACATCCCCGAGGACTACTTCACCACCCGCTACCTCGAGCGGCAATAGAGCCTCAGTGGAGGCGGGGGCGGAGGGGCAGCGCGGCGGCGATCTCGGCCTCCCGGGCCGCCAGCACCTCCAGGCGCTCCGCCACGCGCGCGGGCTCGAAGAGGGACTCGGCCAGCTCGACGAAGAGGCGGAAGTGCCCCGCCTCCACCTTCGCCAGGCCGGCGTAGAAGGCTCGCAGCTCCTCGTCCTCCAGGGTCTCGCCCAGGAGCGCCAGGCGCTCGCCGGAGCGGGCCTCGATGAGAGAGAAGACGAGCAGCCGGTCGAGGAGGCGCTGGTCCCGGGGGTGGCGCACCTCCTCGAGCAGGGCCCGGGCGTAGGGGTCGCCCCCGTCCTTGCCCAGGGGGAGGCCCCGGGCCAGGAGCAGGGCGTGGACCTGCTGGAAGTGCTGGAGCTCCTCCCGGGCGAGGCGCACGCAGCGCCGCACCAGCTGGTCGTGCTCCGGGTAGGCGCTGACCAGGGACATCGCGGAGGCCGCGGCCTTCTTCTCGAGGTGGGCGTGATCCTGCAGGACCGCCGCCATGTCCCTGCCGGCGATCTCGGTCCACTCCCGGGGGGTGGCCCACCGCAGGGGCTGCACCTCCGCGCTCATCAGTAGACGACCTCGGCCCGCGCGCGGAGCGCCGCCTCGGCCTCCTCCTTCGCCCGGGCCATCGCCTGCCGCTCCAGGTCGGCTCGCAGCGCCGGCCGCAGGGTCTCGAGGGAGGACTCGGGCTCCGGCTCGCGGGCCACCAGCCGGAAGAGCCAGTGGCGCCCCTCCCCTCCGGAGGCGCGCCCGACCTGGCCGGGCTCCAGCCCCTCCAGGACCGGCCGCCAGGGCTCGGGCAGCTGGGTCCAGCGCAGGAAGCCCAGATCCCAGGGCCGCCTCCCGCCCGCGGGGAGGGCCTCCGGCGTCCCCTCCGCGGCCAGGCTCTCGAAGTCCTCGCCCGCCTCGATCCGCCCCCAGAGGGCGTCGAGCTCGGCCTCGCTCCGGCGCAGGATCTGCTGGACGTGGTAGCGCTGCGCCAGCTGCGCCCGCTTCGCCTCGTGGTATTGGCGGACCTCGTCGTCGCTGACCCTCGGGGCCTCGGCGCCCAGGCGCCCCCGCAGCTCCCGGGCGAGGAGCCGCCGCCGCAGGTCGGCGAGCTCGGCCTCCTTCTGCTCCAGCTGCCGGGCGATCCGCTCGTCGCGATCCAGCCCCCGGGCCTCGGCCTCCTGGGCCAGGATCTCCTGCTCCACCAGGACCTCGAGGAGGTTCCGCTCCTGCTCCGCGCTCAGGGAGCGGCCCCGGGTGAGGGGGTTGCGCCGGAGGGTGAAGTCCAGCTCCGCCCGGGTGATGGGGCGGCCGTTCACCCGGGCCAGGACCTCACCCTCCCCGCTTCCGGCCGCCGGGGCCGCCGGCTCCACCGCGGGCGCGGGGGGCTCCTCGGCGCCGGGGCGGCCCGGACACGCCGAGAGCCCCAGCGCCAGGATCACCGCGATCAGTCGCGGTTCTGCAGGTCGTGGCAGGCGCCGCACTGGTCGATGGCGTCGTTCGAGAACTGCTTGTTGTGGCGAGCGAAGTCGAGGACGAAGCCCCGGCCGTTGGCGTCCTGGTGGCAGGTGGCGCAGTTGCCAGCCGGGGGGAGCTCCTCGGCCGCCTGCTTCACCTGGAAGGTCACCCAGCCCACGGAGGGGGTGGCGTAGTCGCTGCCGTTCACCCGGCCCCGGTCGGCGATCTCGACGCTGGCCACGTAGGTGCCCGGCATCAGATCATCGACGGGATCGAGGGTGTAGGTGATGGCGCCGGCGCTCCAGGCGGCCTTGGGATCGTCCTCGGCCGGATCGACGTGCTGGTAGACGACGTTGTTCGGGTAGTAGCCGCCGAGGGTCTGGAGGCTCGTGTCTCCCCCGAAGACCGCCGCGGTCACCGCGCTCTTCAGGAGCTGGATCGAGTAGACGGTCCCCAGGTTGCGGCTGCGCAGGGCGAGCCGGCCGTCCTCCTCGTAGGCGATGGCCCGGTCGTTGAAGGCGGCGTCGGCGTTCAGCCACGCGATGATCTCGGCGACCGTGGCGGCGGCCGGATCGGCGAAAGTACCGCTGGCCACCGGGACGGCGATCTCACCCGGCGCCAGGCCGGCGCCCGCGGCGAGGTCCTCGAGGCGGATGGTCCGTCCGCCGTCGACGGCGAGCTTGAGCTGGGCGTCGATGGAGGAGATGTCGAAGGGCCCGGTGCCGGTGCTGTAGACCTCGGCACGGGCGGCCGTCGTGAGGACCGGGTTGCGCTTGCCCCGTGGCCCGTGGACGAAGAGGTAGGCGGCGGTGAACTTGCCGTCCTCGGCCGGGCAGGCGTCACCCTCGGACTCGGCGGCGGTGCAGCCCTCGGCTCCGTCGTCGTCCTCGACCACGGTGGTGTGGTCGATGGGGGTGCCGGCCTTGTCCAGGACGAGGGTGACCACCGGGGACTCTCCGGCCACGAAGTGAGTGCCGTTGGCCGGCGTGGAGACGCTCAGGGTCACGCCGAACTCGGGCTGGTGGCGGGGGGTCTTGGAGGCCCAGTCGTGGGACTCCTCGACCGCCAGCGCCGTGCCCGAGGCGGGGTGGCAGCCCACGCAACCCGCGTCGCTGGTGGCGGCGCCGCCGGTGTGGAGGACCTTGCCGGCCGGGGGCGGGTCCACGAAGGAGGTGGTGTCGTGGCAGGTCCCGCAGGCGTAGCGCGAGGGGACGGTCTTCCAGTTGTCCACGTTGGCGCCGCTGCCGGTGTGGCACTTGGTGCAGTTGGCGATCACGGCGGGGAAGGTCGCCTCCCACCAGCGGTACTCCCGGACGCTGCCGTTGCGCTCCCGGTAGATGACGTAGTCACCGTTGTCGGCCGACTCGTCGGCGGCGGTGGCGGGATCGTCCCAGACGAGGCCGTCCGCCCCCGGGATGCTCGCGAGCTGGCTGCCGGAGTGGATCTTGTGGACCAGGCTCACCATGCCCAGGGACTCGTCGTTGAAGGGGCTGCTGTAGAAGGAGTTGTGGCAGAGGTTGCAGCCCTCGAGGGTCAGGCGGTCGCCGCCGTGCCCGCGGAACTCGAACTCGCCGTGGCAGCTCTGGCAGACGTTGGTGGGGACGATGTCCCGGGTGTAGGCCGACGCGCTGCCGTCGGGGACCCAGTCGTAGGTCCCCTCGCCCGTGGCGTCCTCGTGCCCGCCGGTGCGGACCTCGACCCGGTGCAGGCGGCTGCGATCGTAGACGATGGGCTGGCCGTTGGCGGTGGCGTTGGCCAGGTTGGCGGTGAAGGTGTAGCGGTAGTTGCCGCCGCCGAGGTTCATGAAGTTGGCGGCGTTGGCCTGGATGTCCTCGGAGGACCCCATGTCGGCCGAGGTGCCGGCCGGGTTCGGCCAGGGGCCGTCGGCGGGCACGGTGATGGTGGTGAAGATGTAGGGCACCCACTGGCTGTAGGCGCGGGTGGCCGTCGGCGGCTCGAGGGAGACCACCGAGAGCTGGATGTCGCTCTGGGGGCCGGGCACCGTACCGTCGAAGGTGTCCACCGGGAGGCCCTTCTTGTCGGCGACGTGGAACTCGACCACCAGCTGACCGGCGGGATCGGCCACGGCGCTGGTCACCGTGATGTCGACGAAGAACTTGCCGCAGTCGCTCGGGGTGGTGCCCGGAGGGCAGGCCTCGTACTCGCCGGTGGAGAGCAGGTAGCCGGTGGAGTGGTTCTGCCCCACACCCGTCCCGACGGTCGAGCCGGTGTGGCAGACCTTGCAGGACTCCTCCTCGTCGCCGCTCCAGGGGGCGTTCGGCGTCGGATCGAAGGTCATCACCTTGTAGTGCGCCTGGGCGGCGTCGGAGTCGTGGCAGCCACGGCAGGCGTGGCGGTCCGGCTCGGTCAGGAAGCTGCCGCTGGTGGTGGCGGTCGGGTGGCAGGTCTCGCAGTTGCGGATGTCCTGGGTGAACTCGATGTCCCAGTTCCGCCCCTTCACCAGGTCGTTGTAGGCGACGGTCTCGTTCGGGTAGGTCAGGTTCTGTCCGTTGTGGATGGCGTGGACCCGGCGGGAGATGGGCACGCCGCCCGCCCAGGGGATGACCTCCCCGGCGGTCTGGTCCTTGCCGTCGCGGACGACGACGCTGGTGCCGTCGGAGCAGGAGATGGTCTTGGTGCCGTCGCCGTTGTCGGCCACGCTGCAGGTGGCGCCCGCGCCGTCCCGCAGGGTGATCACCGTCCCGTCGCAGTTCACGTCGTAGGTGCCGTCACCGTTGTCGGTGAGGGTGCAGGGGGTCCCGGGGTCCCCGACCTGACCGGCCGCTCCGGCCGGGCCGGCGGGGCCCTCGCAGGCAGTCGAGAAGAGGAAGAGACCGGCGAGGAAGACGCGAAGGGTCGCGCGCATGACAGTACCCTCTGATGTGCTGGTGGGAGAGCGAGGACCGCACCCCGCATACCACCAGCCAACCGCCGATCCAACCGGTTGTTTACGACGCTCTACGACCCTCTGGACGCACGAAGCCCGCCACACCGGCCGGCGGTGTGACGGGCTCCATGGCCCCCCCGCGGGGGCGGGCTCGAGGCCCGCCCCGTGTGGGTGGAGTCGCCTACTCGAAGAAGGAGGCGATCACGGCGGCGATCTGCTCGAGGAGGCTGGTGTCCTCGACCCGATAGCCGTTCGACGCGAAGTGCTGGTTGAGCGCCAGCAGCCCGTTGGCGTCGTCCTCGTTGATCAGCTCGGCGCGGTGGCAGCCGCCGCAGGCGCGGGCGCCGGGGCCGACGATCACCGAGGGCACGTCGCCGATGGCGCGATCGACGTTCCAGGTGTCGGAGCCGGAGAGGAGGCCGCCCATCGACTTCGCCTGATCCGGGACATCGTAGGTGCCCGGGTTGTGGCAGGCCTCGCAGCCCTTCGCGGTGAAGGTCGGGATGGTGTGCTCGATGTGCAGCTCGTAGCGCATCTTCTCGACCGGATCGGTGAAGTCGACGTCGCCGGAGTCGAAGGCCTGGAAGTTGTGGATCGCATGGGCGTAGGAGTCGATCGACCGCGACTGCATCTCGAGGTGCGAGCCGCCGCTCTTCGTGATGTGGCACATCCGGCAGACGACGACGCTGCCGCCCCGGTCAGCCGAGTGGAAGGTCGTGGCCAGCTGGTCGTGGCAGCTGTTGCACTTGGCCACATCGACGATGGGCTCGAAGTGCCCGTCGTCGAAGGCGTTCGCCGCGAAGTCGAAGGTCCGCGAGACCGCGTCGGTGCCCAGCACGACGTCGTCCTCCGGCGTGCAGGTGTTGGTGGTGCCCGAGCAGTACTCGCCGCGAGAGCAGGAGGCCGTGCAGGTTCCGAGGTTGAGGTCCTTCTCACCCACGGGCTGGATGAGCGCCGGCATCACGCCCACCTCGGCCCGCAGCACGGTGCCGTCGGTGAGCTCGGTGGCCCACATCGAGAGATCGACGTCGATCGCCCAGGTGCCGTCACCGGTGCTGCCGTCGTCGGTGACGGTGAGGCGCGGGTTGGTCTCCACGCCGTCGATGACGAACTCGAGGAGGCGGTTGCGGCTCGAGTCACGCTCATGCGGCCCCACGATGAAGTCCTTGGTCTCCCAGCCGTAGAGGCCAACCATGATCGTCGGGGTGATGTCCGCGACGCCCAGGGACGAGGTCGAGGCGGCATCCTCGGTGGCGCTGATGGCGATCGAGAGCACGTTCGTGGTCGCGTTGTAGGAGACGGTGTCCACTGTGGTGACGAACATCTCGGCCCACTTCACGTCGGGCGCCTGGTAGATGATCTGGTTGTAGCCGGAGTGGATCTCCGCGAAGGTCGGGGTCAACGCGCCGCCGGTGTGGCAGGTCGGGCAGGCGGTGGCGTAGGGCTCGCGGTGCGCGGCCGTGTTCGACATCAGGGTCTCGAGAGCGAGATCGGCGGTGCCGTACTGAGCGCTACCGGTCACCGGGTGGCAGCTCTTGCAGGTCGTGATGTTGAAGTTCGCCGGCGAGGTGATGTCGGTCAGGAAGCCCTCGTGGCAGGTGGCGCAGTTCGCCATCGACGCCGGATAGGGGAACTCCATGGCGTGGGCCATGTGGGTGTCGTTCATCACGTTCGCGGTGTAGGCGTACTTCGCCTCCTCGGCCGCGGTCAGCGGAGTCGTGTCGAGCTGGGTGAAGCGGAGGGGATCGTCGACCAGGACCTGCCAGTCCTCGTGCCCGCCCGCCCGGTTGTCGTAGTGGCAGAAGCGGCAGGAGTCGAAGTCCTCGAGGCCGGTGACGACCGCGTCCCGGTAGCCGTGCTTCATGTAGGGGGCGCCGTGGCACTTCTCGCAGCCGGAGACCTTGGCCTTGGTGTTGCCGACGGTGTCGGTGGCCCAGGTGCCGAAGGTGAGGGCCGCGCTGGCGACGTCGGCGTAGAGCCCGACGTGACCGCCGGCGGCGTCGTCGAGCCGCTCGGTGCCCACATAGCCATAGACGGCCGCGTTCGAGGCGTCGATCGCGTAGGTCTTGTTCAGGGAGACCGCGGTGTACTGACCCGGAGTGGCGGTAGGGGCGATGGTCCCGAAGGAGATCGGGTTCACGTACTGACCGCCGGTGTACTCCAGGCCCATGAAGCGCTTCTGACCCAGGCCGGGCAGGCCGGCGGCGTCCACGTAGGGCAGGCCGTTCAGGGTGACGGTGAAGGTCAGGGTGTTGTCCCAGTTGGCGCCGTTGGCGACGCTGGTCACCGAGTCCAGGGTCAGCTCGAGGTTGCCGCCCTTGGAGTCCAGGTAGTCGGCGTAGACGGCCTGGTGCCTGGCGCCGGCGCCCTTGTGGCAGGTGGCGCAGGCCTCGACGTCAACGTCGGCGGGGTCGAGGACGGTGCCGTCCTGTACGACCGCGGTGGTGCCGTCGTCGCAGGTGATGGTCTTGGTGCCGTCCAGGTTGTCCACGACGGTGCAGGAGCCGCCCTGCTGACCGACCTGGCCGTCGGAGACGGTCACGACGTTGCCGTCGCAGTTGATGTCGTAGGTGCCGTCACCGTTGTCAGTGGCGGTGCACCCGATACCGGGGTCGCCCACGGGACCCTGCTCGCCGGCGGGACCGGCGGGGCCTTCGCAGGCGGAGAGGAGGAAGATGGATGCAGAGACGAGAAGGAGGCGCACGGGAGCACGCATGGCGAAGCCCTCCGGTTAGCATTGGGCGCTCACGAGGTCCGAGGATCGGAACGGCCGAGCGACTCCTCTCCACCGCAAGTTCCGTACCCTGGGGCGATTTCACACACCCCATGGTCACCCCTGGATTTACTGTGGCCACATGACCCACCCCGACCCCATGACGCGATGAGCCGTTAGATTTGCACCACCCCTCGCACCATTTGCGGGGAGCAGGGTGTGGTGCCCCGTCAAGACGGCGTCAACCAAAGAGAAGCGCCGCCACGGCCAGGCCGGGACGGCGCTCCAACGGTTCCTCTGGACCCTCCTGGGGTCCCCGTATTCGATCAGTCGCGGCGGCGCAGGGCGAAGCCGGCCAGGCCGATGAGCAGCAGGCCCAGGAGGCTGGCGCCGTTGCCGGAGGCGCTGGAGCACCCCACGGGGCTGGGCTCACCGTCGGCGACGATGGTGGTCTTCCAGGTCGAGCGGGCGTTCATCTCGCGGGTGACCCGGTCCTCCCAGACCGTCTCGGCGGTGACCTCGATCTCGTAGTTGCCCGGGACGTCGGGGGTGAAGCTCACGACCTTGTCGGCCAGGTAGTGGTACTCGAAGGGGGTCGAGACGGTCACGGTGCCCTTGGGGTTCTCCACGATGGCGCGGGAGCCGCTCGGGGCGCTGGTCACGGTCCAGGTGTAGCGCACGGCCTCGTTGGTGCGGTTGGTGAAGA